>JAFWSY010000012.1 GCA_017519155.1 Eubacterium sp. | reverse complement strand
CTTCAAGTCTATTGGCGAAATAACAGGTGTATCACCTATATACAAAGATAAGTATAATAAGAAAAAGAATAAGCTTAAGAAGGGTAAGACATATTACTACAAAGTTCGTTCGTTTGTTTATAACGATGACGGATCAAAGGTTTACTCAGCTTACTCAAGTGTTAAAAAGGTTAAGTTTAAGTAAGTCGGTCAGATTTACTTTATATAAAAAGGGTGACACTTTGAACCAGGTTCAAAGTGTCACCTTATAAGGGAGGTAAAAGAGTAAATGATTAAATGTTTGAAAGTTGGCAGGCGAATAGTTACTTTAGCTTTGTCTGCAGCGCTTATTATGGGCGAGGCTTCTGTTTCTTTTGCGGCGCCTAAGATAAGCCTCGTTCCTGCGATTGAAGTAACCGAAGATTCAGAAGTCACCGGGGATTATACTCCGGGCAAAGTGACGAATGTTGGTTTTAAAACGTATTTGACCAGTGATGTAATAAATCAGAACTTACTTAGCTGGGATGCAGTACAAGGCGCAACCCAATATCAATTAAGGGTAACTGATTTGCAGGGGAAAGAATATGCTAATGTCTTAGTATATGATAGAGAAACAAAAAAGTATACAGAGGCATATTATAACAGTATTAGCTCTTTGACCTTTACATTTGGTAGTTCTACGGCGGAGCAGGTTGAAAAAAAGAATGGATCTTATGGGTATGTATATGATAATGAAGGAAATAATATTTATATGAAAGCCGGAACTAAACATAATGTTCAGGTTCGTGCGGTTCGTTATTACAAAGCCAAATACACTTATGGTCCTTGGTCTGATCCGGTTTCTTATACTACACCGGCAAAAAACTCTGATAAAATATCTGATGTTCGTATAGAACAGGGCGTTGATGGAAGAGATAGGTTAAGGTATACCTCAACCTCATCTGTTGAAATGGAGGTTAAGGATGCCGCTGGTAACTTATATTATTTGAACAGATATATCGATACGAATCCTGAAACCGGAAAAGATAATGAAATATTAAAATATCTGACGTTAAGTTCGGGTAAAAATAACAGTTATAACTTTAATGATTATATTCTTTATGCATTTGATAAGACTGCAGATGGAAAATCTTTTGAGATAAAGAAAGACGCTAATGGTAATCCTTTATATGCCTTTGAACCGGGTAAAACTTTTACCGTCAGGCTGAGAGCGTTCTATAATGATGAAAAAGGAAAAAAACATGAAGGAGAGTGGTCGGCACCTCTTAGTGTAAAATTATCTGATCTAGCTAAGCCTGGCAAGGTGAAGAATTTAGATATTAACAATAGTTATACAGAGGTTTCCTGGTCTTCTATACCTTCGGCCTACGGATATAAATATGAAATTAAAGATTCTGAAGGAAATTACTATATAACTGACTATATAGATAATACAAGTAGTACAGTCGTTTATCTTTCCAATCTGTATCAGGCTAAATATAACCCGGATAATGACTCATACACAATAATATACGATGAAAATGAAAAAAAAATAAAAGCCAATAAACCGGGAATGAAATATACTGTTAAAGTACGTGCATATAATCGTTCCTATAAATATGATTTTGAAAAAGGACTATATCCAAGGCAGTATGGAGAATGGTCAGATGTGTTTACATTTACTTTACCTAAAGGGAAGAGCTTTGATATTTCGACACTTAAAGGCCGAGGTCTGCATTATACAGTAAATAATCAAAAGCTTGAATGGAACGCTGTAGAAGATGAAACAGGACTAAAGAATATCAAGTATGAGATAGAACTGAAGGATGGTTTAGGAAGAAATTACAGTTTATTGGATACAGATGGTAATGGTGTACAGTCCTTAACTAATATAATTACAGATTCGAATAGTCTGTCTTCTATATATACCTATGTCAAAATAGATGATGTGTATGAAGCAGTTAAGAAATCAAATGGTTATGTTATATCCTCGTTTATTCAGGGAATGAAGTATACTGCCCGGGTGAGAGCTATAGCTGATGTAGAGCAGATAGACGGGACATATGTAACTAAACAGGGAGAATGGTCAGATAAGTATGAATTTACTGTTCCTGAAAGTGATAAATCCAGTGGTATTAATGCTGTGCCTGCAAAAGTAACTGGACTATGGATAGATGAGGTTCCCGAAAAGGATGGCTATCAGTATTATCCTTATCTGGAATGGAATGAAATTGAAAATGCATCCGCTTATGAGATAGAAGTAAAAGATGCAGCTGGTAATCTGTTTGTGCCTTCAGGTTATATAGTTGATGGTAAATATATACCTCAATATAAAAGTGTTTCTTCAGAACATCGATTAAAACTTTCTGACTTGGGTACTCTTATTTCGTATAGTAAGAAGGATGGAGAATCAATAAAGACTCTTCGAAATGCTGCAGGTGTTGCGATACATCCGCTTATGGCAGGGCAGACATATACCTTCAGAGTAAGAGCACGTAATTCATATTATGAATATAAAAGTGATCATGTAACTACGCCGACTATTGTTCATGAAGGAGAGTGGTCCGATCCTATAACCTATACAGCTGTTGATAAGAATCTTAAGGTTACCGGACTTAAATATGTTAAGTCTGATGATGATTACTATTATTTTGATTTTAATGCTGATAATGGTTATTCGGAGCTGTATTATCAGATTTCCTCTGACCCTAATTTCACAGATGGAACTATTATAAATTCCTGGTCATCTGTAACTGTTAGGTCGATTAAAGATTCAAATTATAAATTTACTATTTATAAGAGTAGTTTTAAACCTTCACGAAAATATTATGTGCGTGTTGTGAACAGTGCTTATGGTACGCCTTCAAATATAGCATCAGAATACGGAAAAGCTGCATATGATTCGGTACTTTCCACGGGAGCAATAACAAGCTTTACAACTGAGCCGGAAGAGGAGAAAGAACCAAAGAACATTACTGGGCTTAAGCTTTATGATGAGTCCAATAATTATTTCTATTTCAGATTTGACGCAACGCTGCTTAATGATGATTACGACAGATATGATGTTCAAGTAAATAATGTTCCTGATGATAATGATAACTGGTGGAATTATTCTACAGCTAATTCTTCTAGTTCAAGCAAGTATGATTTTTCTCTTTATAAGAGTAACCTTCCGGAAGGTGATATCTATGTAAGGGCTGTTGCTTATAGAATGGTAAAGGATAAAGAAACCGGAGAAGATGTTAAGAAATACGGAAAACCTTCAAATGTTGTAAAAGTAAGTAAGATACTCAGAACTACTTCAAGTATAGGTTCCATATCTCTTGAAGAAACTGATAGTAGTTATATATTCAAATTTACAGGAGATGTAAGAAAGAATGAGAATATAGAGGCATCGTTCTCAACATCAAGTACATTTGACAATAACTATAAGAATGATATTTATTCTTTTACCAGGTCATCAACTCCTGATGTAAATAAGATAGTATCGATTTCTAAATCAGAATTCAGACCCGGTAAAACTTATTATGTAAGAATGCGTGTTTATAATACATATGCAAATAAAACGGAGAATAAACGCAGCGCATATTCAAATGTTATTAAGTTTACAGCAACACAGCCGAAGGTAGCTATAAGGAGCTCCAGCGTTACAAAGAACAGTATTACAATTAGAATGAACGCCAGCTATTCATCTAGATGGATGAGTGGATATGAAGTTCAGAAAAAATCAGGAAGTGGAAAGAAAGCTAAGTGGAAGACTGTATCCAAATCCAGTACTACTGTTTATACCGATAAGAAGTTGAAGGCATTTAAGACTTATTCCTATAGAGTACGACCGTATTTCTATGATTATGATACAAAGAAGACTACCTATGGTACATGGGTATATACCGAAGCTATGACCGGATGGTCGGGAAATCTGAATCTTAAAGCAACTACAGCTTCTAAAACAAGTGTTAAGCTTAAGTGGAATAAGATAAAAGGTGCCAAGGGATATGAAGTATATAGAAGAGTTGCTGATTCTGCAACAACCAGAACAGATAAGGGCATAGATAATAATTATACTGCATATAAACTTATTAAAAATCTTGGAGCCGGAAAGAAAGCCTATACTGATAAAGGTCTTACAACCGGTATGAGCTATACTTATGTAGTTAAGGCATATAAGAAAGTAGGAAAGAAAAAGGTTTATATTGAAGGAACAGATAGTGTAAATCTTGATTTCGTATTGTCTCTAAAATCTTCCTATTATACCGCAAAGGGAAAAGCAACTATCAATTGGAACCCTGTAGTCGGAGCAAAGGGATACAGAATTGAAAAGAATGATAGTGTAACAGGAAAGTATACACTTTATAAGACTATTAAGAATCAAAAGACAGCTTCTTATACTTTCCCGGCTGCAACTGATGTGGAGAATGGAGATACTTATAGAATATGTGCATATAATGGTAATAAGATATCAAATTATTTAAGTGTTACAGTTAATCCGATTCTGGCTGCACCTGCAAAAGTTACTGCAAAGGTTTCGGGAAAGAAGATCACTATAAGCTGGAGTCCTGTAGTGGGAGCAGATTACTACAGAGTTTATAGGACAGCTACTCCGCCGGATAAGTATAATTCCAGTCTTGGTACGTATACATATCCGACATCAACTGAGGTAGGACGTTATGTGCCGGATGAAGCGAGTGTTTCCGGATTCCGTAAATGTGATCTGACGGAGATGAATGTAACATCTGTTATAGATCAGCCGATAGTTTATATGAAGAATGGCATACAGCAGACATATTATGCGGGGCCTGATACAGGAGTTAAGTATTACTATTATGTATGTGCCTATAAAATTAAACCTCAGCATGGATATATCTATGATGCTGATGAAGTTTCTTCTCAAAGCGCTAAATACATAGTAAGTGGTAAGAGCAAGCCTGCTACAGCTGAAATCAAAGAGGATAAACCGGATAAGCCTGTTATATCCAAGATCTCATGCAAGAGTAAGACTGTATCAGTAACAATCAAGGGCAGCGTTAAGGCTGACGGATATGAGATAGTACGTTCAACTAACAAGAAGAAAGGCTTCAAGGTTATAGGTGAAGCTAAGGGTCTGAGTCCTGTATACAAGGATAAGTACAATAAAAAGAAGAATAAGCTTAAGAAGAAAAAGACATATTATTATAAGGTTCGTTCCTATACATATAATGATGATGGTTCAAAGGTTTACTCAGCTTATTCAACGGTTAAAAAGGTTAAGTTTAAATAATCTTTATGACTCTCTAAAAAAACAGTTTTATATTGTATTAATTTCTGATTTTAGGTATAATAGACCTCGTAGTTTTTCTACATAAATAAGATTATACGTGGGGTGTTTATATGGCTAAGTTATATATTAAAGCGCAGGATCTTGAGGATTACGATACAGTCAAGGTTTTCAACGAGAGAGGTAAGGAAGTTTACTATACAAAGGACGACTTTATCGCTACAGGTCATAGAATAAAGATATATCTTGCAGAGACAATCAGTGAATGTGGTTATGTTCAGGAGAAGTATGACAGAGACGAGATCAAGTTCGAGTTTGCTGCAAGAGATAAGTTCGGAACTATATCCAGAGATCACAGATCCAGAATGCAGAGATATCTTGTTGATTATGATGAGGACTGGGATGTTGAGGGTGATGCGGTATCATGGAATTATGTGGTACACAGCGGATCTCTTGAGCCTATGAAGGTAAAGAGTATGTCTTACGTAATTCCCGGACAGGCTCTGAATATGTGCGAGACTTATATACTTGATATTGATTCTGATTCAGATATTCTTATAGGACTTGCATTTGCACTTGCTTTATATGCACTTAATAAATACAGATATTAATATTTTTTGGCGGGATTGAACAGTCCCGCCATTTCTTTTATAGGATGAAGACGGATTTGCTGTGTTACTTTTGCTTGCAATTTGCGGTCATGTAATGTAGATTAGTACTGTTATGTTTAAAGTAAGCAAATCTTTAAGAAATTCATTAATCCTTCTGCTGACTGCTATTATCTGGGGAACCTCTTTTGTTGCCCAGTCTGCCGGAATGCAGTATATAGGTCCCTTTACATTTAGCGTAATCAGATATATACTCGGCGGAACAGTGCTTATTCCTGTTATCATAATACTTAGGAAGAAAAACAGTAATCCGCCTGATCTGAAGCTGTCCATAAAGTATGGCATCGGATGCGGACTTATACTTTTTGCTGCAAGCAATTTTCAGCAGATGGCTATGCTTAAGGCTTCGGCAGGTAAGGCAGGGTTTATTACGGCACTTTATATCATATTGGTTCCGATTATCGGAATCTTTTTGAAGAAGAAGACTTCACCTGTTATATGGGTAAGTGTTCTTCTGGCTGTGGTTGGACTGTACTTTCTTTGCATCGGAAGAAGCGGACATCTGAGATTACATGTATCTGATATACAGCTTCTGATATGTGCGCTTATTTTTTCGTTCCATATTCTATTCATAGATAAGGCTAATGAAAAAGGCGTGGACGGAGTGGTTGTGTCTTCTACACAATTTTTTGTTGCTGCCGTGATCAGTGCATTTTTTGTATATCCGATGGATGGATTATATTATAACATGATGCCGGATATGGGGCTTATCAAGTCGGCATTTCCCGCGCTTTGTTATTCGGGCTTTATGGCCTGCGGAGTTGCATATACGTTGCAGATCATTGGACAGGACGGGGTTAATCCTACGGTTGCATCGCTCATCCTGAGTCTTGAATCAGTGGTATCGGTTATTTCCGGTTTTATCATACTGCATCAGAATATGAAATCAGATGAGGTAATCGGTTGTTTCATCATGTTTGCTGCAATTATACTTTCCCAGATACCTTCTGACGGTATAAAGGATTTAATTTATAAAAAGAAGAAATGATCTTACATTTTAAAATAAGATAATGAGGACTAAAATATGTCACATCTGGATCAGAACAGAATCAGAAATTTTTGTATCATAGCTCATATAGATCACGGTAAGTCTACTCTGGCAGATCGTATCATAGAGATGACGGGAACACTTACGGAACGTGAGATGCAGGCTCAGGTACTTGATAATATGGATATAGAGCGTGAGAGGGGTATAACCATTAAGTCTCAGGCTGTACGTATCATTTATAAAGCTAAGAATGGTGAGGAGTATATACTGAATCTTATAGATACTCCGGGACATGTTGACTTTAACTATGAGGTTTCCAGAAGTCTGGCTGCCTGTGAGGGAGCTGTTCTTGTGGTGGACGCTGCCCAGGGTGTTGAGGCGCAGACCTTGGCAAATGTATACATGGCTATAGATCATAACCTTGAAGTGTTCCCTGTTATAAATAAGATAGATCTTCCTTCTGCTGATCCTGAAAGCGATAAGCAGGAGCTTGAGGATGTTAGAGGGATTGTTGCCGAGGATGATCCGCTCATTTCAGCGAAGAACGGAATCAACATAGAGACTGTTCGTGAGGCAATTGTTGAGAAGATACCTGCACCGACTGGTGATAATGATAAGCCTTTTAAAGCACTCATTTTCGACAGTTTATATGATTCCTATAAGGGAGTTATCATATTCTGCCGTGTATTTGATGGAAATATAAGAAAAGGCTCACGTATACATATGATGGAGACGGGAGCTGAAGCTGATGTAGTTGAGGTTGGAATATTCGGAGCAGGCCAGTTTATTCCGCAGGATGAGATCAGTGCCGGAATGGTTGGATATATAACGGCTTCCCTTAAGAATGTTCGTGATACAGAGGTTGGTGATACGGTAACAGATGCCAACAACATGTGTAAGGAAGCCCTTCCGGGATATAAGAAGGCACGTCCTATGGTTTACTGTGGTATATATCCTGAGGATGGTGCCAGATACCAGGAGCTTAAGGATGCTCTTGAGAAACTTCAGCTGAATGATGCATCACTTTTCTATGAGCCTGAAACAAGTATAGCTCTGGGCTTTGGTTTCAGATGTGGTTTCCTGGGTCTTCTTCATCTGGAGGTTATACAGGAGAGGCTTCAGAGAGAATATAATCTGGATATTATTACAACGGCTCCGTCTGTTGTATATAAAGTATATAAGACCAACGGTGAAGTAATAGAGCTTACCAATCCTTCGAATCTTCCGGATCCTTCAGAGATAGACTATATGGAGGAGCCGATGGTTGATGCGGAGATAATGGTTACTTCCGACTATACCGGAGCTATTATGAAGCTCTGTCAGGAGAGAAGAGGTATATACCAGAGTATGGAATACCTGGAAGAGACACGTGTGCTTCTTAAGTACGAGATGCCTCTGAATGAAATCATTTATGATTTCTTTGATGCTTTAAAATCCCGCTCAAGAGGATATGCATCTTTTGATTATGAACTTAAGGGCTATAACCGCTCCAAGCTGGTTAAGCTTGATATACTTATTAATAGAGAGAACATCGATGCACTTTCCTTCATCGTATTCCAGGATTCGGCTTATGAACGAGGAAGAAAGATGTGCGAGAGACTTAAGAAGGAGATTCCGAGACATCTGTTTGAGATTCCTATCCAGGCAGCCATCGGAGGCAAGGTAATTGCCAGAGAAACCATCAAGGCTCTTAGAAAAGACGTGCTTGCTAAGTGCTACGGTGGTGATATCACACGTAAGAAGAAACTTCTTGAGAAGCAGAAGGAAGGAAAGAAGAGAATGCGTCAGGTTGGTTCAGTAGATGTACCACAGCAGGCCTTCATGTCAGTCCTGAAGCTTGACGACGATGATTGATAGGTGACAACCGAACTTTTGTTCAAACTGTCACCCTTTAATGAGGAACGCATATGAGAAAACCATTAAGCCTATATATTCATATCCCTTTTTGTAAGCACAAGTGTATCTACTGTGATTTTCTTTCTTTTGATGACAGGACTAATACTACACAGATTCAGTATATAAATGCGCTCACAAGTGAAATCAGGATGTATAAGCCTTATGCTGACAGGTTTATCGTTAAAACAATATATATAGGCGGCGGTACTCCGACTATTATGGACGAAGCAATGATAGGCAAGATACTTGATACTGTCGGTCATATCTTCAAGATTGACCGTTTTCCGGAGATTACCATTGAGGCAAATCCGGGTACCATGAAGTATACTGACCTCATCAGTTTCAGAGAGTATGGTATAAATCGTTTATCCATTGGTCTTCAGTCTGCTGATTCGGAGCTTCTTAGAAGACTTGGAAGGATTCACAGCTATGATGAGTTCCTTAAAGGCTTTGACTCTGCAAGAAGAGTGGGCTTCGAAAATATAAGCGTGGATGTTATGAGTGGACTTCCGGGACAGGACCTTCATACTTTGGTGGATACGCTGACTAAGGTGTGCGAGCTTTCACCGGAACATATTTCCGTTTATTCACTTCAGGTTGAGAAGGATACACCTTTATATGACAGAGAGGACCTTATTGACATGATTCCTGATGAGAGTGCTGATCGGGAAATGTATTCTATGACGAAAAAGGTACTAAAGTCTTTTGGCTATAACCGCTACGAATTCTCTAATTATTCAAAACCGGGATATGAGAGCAGACACAATTCTGTATACTGGACCGGTGGTCAGTATATAGGCTTCGGTATCGGTGCTGCTTCATTTTTCAAGGGCCAGAGATTTACCAATATTAAAAATCTGGACAGCTATATAGAGATTTGTGAGGACATAAGGGACGAACTTACCCGTGATACTGACAGAAATAAGCTCTATGATAATGCGACCATGGTTCTGAGAACTGATGTGGAGACTATGTTTATAGACAAACGTATGGAAGAGTTCATGTATCTCGGACTCAGGATGACAGCAGGTGTCAGCCGTGAAGAGTTTAAGCAGAGATTTGACAGAGATATGTTTGATGTATACGGCGAAGTGATCAATAAATACACTGATCAGGGCTTTATGAGTGTTGATGAAAACAGGGTAAGGCTTACTGACAGAGGCATAGATGTAAGTAATTACATTTTAGCTGATTTTATATTAGATAAATAAAGTTTAAAAGGTGCTTATGGCACCTTTTTTAATTTACTGTGAATAGTAACTAATTTCTATATATTTTTTGTATAAAACCCACATTTTTCCTTGACATAAGTCATTGCAGGGTGTACATTAATAAAAGTAATTAGCACTCGAAGTTTTTGAGTGCTAACAAAAACTTAATAAAGGATGGTGATATGATGCAGCAGGATTTAGAGTATAATCTTGATGACAGAAAACAGACCATCCTCAAAGTTATCATTTCCAACTATCTTGAAACAGGAGAACCGGTTGGCTCAAGAACTATATCTAAGCTGTCTGATCTGAATCTCAGTTCTGCAACAATCAGAAATGAGATGGCTGATCTTGAAGAGCTGGGATATCTGATACAGCCGCATACCTCTGCCGGACGTATTCCGACTGATAAGGGCTACAGATTCTATGTAGACAAGGTTATGTCAGAGAAGGAAGAGTCACAGCGTAAGGAAGGTGCACTTCTTGAAAGAGTTGATAAGCTGGAAGCACTGCTGATGCAGGTTGCAAAGGTTCTGGCATACAATACGCAGTATGCTACCATGGTAACTACACCGCAGCTTCGCAATAAGCAGGTTAAGTTCATTCAGCTGTCACAGGTTGATGATGAAGAACTGGTTGCAGTGATTGTTGTCGGAAACAATATAGCTAAGAACCAGTTGATCAAGGTGTCAAGACCTCTGTCAAATGAAGAAGTGCTTAAGTTCAACATCTTGCTTAATACATTTCTTCAGGGTATATCAGTTGATCAGATCAACTTAGAACTCATGCAGACCATGAAAAAGGAAGCAGGAGAATATGCTGATATACTGGAAAGCATATTCGAAGGAATAATTGATGCCGTTAAAGAAGCCGAGGAAATGAAGATTTATACAAGTGGAGCTTCGAATATCCTTAGATTCCAGGAATTGGGAGATGTATCTAAGGCGACAGCTCTTTTAGAGACTTTTGAGGAACAGACGGGTCTGAACCAGCTTGCAGATGAAACTCTTAAGTCTGAGGATGGAGAGCATAACATCCAGATATATATCGGTGATGAAGCTCCTGTTCAAAATATGAAGGATTGTTCGATTATTACTTCGACTTATCAGCTCCCGGAAGGAGCCAAGGGTACTATAGGTATTATAGGACCTAAGCGTATGGATTATCGTAAGGTTGTCAGTACTTTGAAAACACTTACAGATGAACTAGACACAATATTCCGAAATAAAGAGACAAGGGGTGAAGATAATGGCTAAAAGGAGCATGAATGAAAAGCTCAAGAACCTGAAGCAGGAGCAGGAAGATGCAAAGCTCCCTGCAGAGCAGAAGATTGTTGCAACAGATGGCGATGACAGGGCAGGTACTCCGGTTTCTATCGATGAAGAGATAGATATTAATCCTGAAGATAGACCAAAGCCGATTCCAAAGAAGAATCGCCGTGGCAGTAAGCAGATGCAGCAAGAGCTTGAAGCTGCAAAGGAAGCAGCTGAAGGCAATAAAGAAAAATATACAAGACTTCTTTCCGAGTTCGATAACATGAGAGCTCGTAACCAGAAGGAAAATGCTGAGATGTCAGACAGAGGATCTATGGAGACTTTGAAGAAGATTCTTCCGGTTATAGATAATCTGGAAAGAGCATTGGACAGCGTTACCGAAGAGGAAATGAATTCCTTTGAAGAAGGTATAGAGAAGATTTACAGACAGCTTATGGATACGCTTGAGGAAATAGGAGTTGTTCCTATGAATGCGGTTGGTAAGGAGTTTGATCCTACTTATCACAATGCAGTTATCCATGAGACGGATGAAAATAGAGAAGATGAGAACATAGTTTCTGAAGAAATGCAGAAGGGTTATATGTATAAAGACCAGGTTCTCAGACATGCAATGGTTAAAGTAGTGAACTAAGTCCCGATTTACGAAGTAAAGCGGGACAGGATTACAAAGCATCAAAGCAGGATTTACGAAGTAAACCGGGTTTGATGCCGGACTGATTAATATAGTTTAATAATATATGGAGGATATATAAAAATGGGAAAGATTATAGGTATTGACTTAGGTACAACAAACTCATGTGTTGCCGTTATGGAAGGTGGTAAGCCGGTTGTTATCACTAACGCTGAAGGATCACGTACTACACCATCAGTAGTAGCATTCCTGAAGTCAGGTGAAAGAGTAGTCGGTGATGCTGCTAAGCGTCAGGCTGTTACAAATGCAGACAAGACTATTTCATCTATTAAGAGACATATGGGTTCTGATTATAAGGTTGAAATTGATGATAAGAAGTATTCACCGGAAGAGATTTCAGCTATGACACTTCAGAAGCTTAAGGCTGACGCTGAGACATATCTCGGTGAGAAGGTTACAGAGGCTGTTATCACAGTTCCTGCTTACTTCACAGATTCACAGAGACAGGCTACAAAGAACGCAGGTAAGATCGCAGGTCTTGATGTAAAGCGTATCATAAACGAGCCTACAGCTGCAGCTCTTTCATATGGTCTTGATAATGAAAAAGAGCAGAAAATCATGGTTTACGACCTTGGTGGTGGTACATTCGATGTATCTATCATTGAAATCGGTGAAGGAGTTATCGAGGTTCTTGCTACAGCTGGTAACAACAAGCTCGGTGGTGATGACTTTGATGAGGCTATCACAAAGTACATGCTTGAAGAGTTCCAGAAGAAAGAAGGCGTAGATCTTTCAGG
>JAFWSY010000174.1 GCA_017519155.1 Eubacterium sp. | reverse complement strand
GTAGTGCTTGCCGTGGCTCTCGTTGATGAATTGCAGGATTGACTTGTAGATGCTCCTTGCCATGGTCATCCTGAAGTTGGGTAAATTCCTCCATCTCGTTTCTGTTAAGGTCCGAGTAATTGACTCCGTTCATCATTATCGAACCACTAGTGGGCTGATCCAAAGCTCCCAGCATGTTGAGAAGAGTTGTTTTTCCGGAGCCGCTTCGACCTTTTATAATTGTAAGCTCAGACCTCTTTATATCTATGCTGACATTATCTAGTGCGGCAAAGTCTAAAGCCTCACCGGACCGGTATATCTTGGTCAGATTCTTTGTGCTGATTATAATGTTATCATTTTTGTTTTCGTTTTCATTTTCCATATTCATCAAACCATTTTCTTTTTGTCAGATTCTTTGTCGCTTACGCTACTCAGAATGAGATTAATCAACCGGAATAAATCCCACGACTACCCTATCGTTGGTATTATATATATAAAAATAATAAACCATCTTACCGGAACCATTTTCTGTTTCACGAACATCTATCTTCGTTACTGTCAGTGATATATCCGTATCATTAATTTCTTTAGGCATTTCCTGATATCTGTCTGACTGTATAAACTGCATTACCTTTGTCTCATCTTCCTGTGTTGCATCATTGACATCCGAAACTATACACTTTTCTCCCAGCAGGATACTCGCAAGCCTTCTCTTCTGTACATGGTCCATATTCTCCCAGAAATAAAGTGCCGACTTTTTTTCATAATCCTCTATTACATAATCTATCTCTATAACTCTTCCCTCCGGAGTTATATATGCAATAAATTTATCCACATCTTTATAATGATCAAATTCAACTCTCCAGAAAAAGCCTGCATAGCTTCTGAAAGTCATATCCAGCGCCTGCATATAAGTGGCTTTCCAGTTATACCAGTCAGAATATGAGGAACTGATCTCCGCCGGATAGAGTTCTTTAACAACTGCTTTTTTTACAATATCCCTGACCTGAGCTTCCATATGATATCCTGTATCTTCATAATAGCTCTTGTCCACTTCGGATATCTCACTGTTCCACATACCTGTTATAAGCTGGTGCTTCTGATATTCAGACAGTTTCTCCGAGGATGCCTTGATAACCTCATAGTAAGAAGACGTAGGATAGTACTCCTCCGGAACATCCATGCATACACCGGCAGTATTCTTCTTATGAATAGCCATAACCTGCTCGGGCATAACTATACAGAGCACTGCCGCAAGAAATGCAAGAAGCATGAGAGTTATATTCTTTTTACTAAGCTTCTTCTTCATCCTCTGATTCCATCCTCCAACGGGTATATACACGAGTTCCTTTTCCTTCTTCACTTTCTATATCTATATCAGCATTATGCTTTTCGAGAATTATCGAAACAAGTGACATTCCAAGTCCTGCGCCACCTTCTTTTCTGGTTCTGGATTTATCCGCCATATAGAATTCATCGAAGACTCTCTTTCTGGTTTCTTCACTCATTCCTATACCGGTATCTTCCACCAGATATTCATATACTTTATTTCCATCTGTTTCTTTAACTTTTCCCGTAAAGCTGACAACACTTCTTTCCTCAGAAGCTTTTCTGGCATTATCCAGAAGATTGATGAATACCGTCTTGATCAGCTCCGCATCACCATAAACAGTGCCTTCTTCAAATGTAGTCTTAAGTGTTATATTTTTACCCTTCATTATCGGCTGCATCAGATGCTCTATCTGTTCTCCCAGCTCTGCCGCATCCAGCTCTTCCATGAAGATATCATTATCCTTCAGATATATCAGATCAAATAGCTTCTGGGACATAGTTTCAAGTCTTATTCCTTCAGAATATATATATTCAAGGGACATATCTCTTTCTTCTTCGGAAAGCTCCAGATGTCTTACCGAATCCGCATAACCGATGATAGTGGTCATAGGTGTTTTCATCTCGTGGGTAAAATCAGCTACGAACTGATCTCTTCGCTTAACCATATCCTTAAGCTCTTCCACATGATCTTCCACAGAACCGGCCATGGTATTGAAATTATCTGCCAGCTCTCCAACCTCATCATTCGTATCTATATCCGCGCGTACGCTGTAGTCACCACCGGATATTTTTGTTGTTATCATATTCAGTTTCTCCAGTGGTCTCGTAAGAAGAACACTTATCAGATACATGATCAATGCTGAAACTAATAAAACTATAATGGATATTATTTTAAGAAACTGCAGATTATCATTTAGCTGTGAATATACATTTGTTATATCCTTACGCGTTATGATATAAAGATTTGCATTATTGATATAAGCCGGAGAGCTTACATAGACATAGTACTGCTTTCCGTTATCCTGATAGATATATCGTTTACTGTCTGTTGTCTGATCCGTTGTTATTTCTCCGGGGATTGTCTCTTCATCCTCTGCTCCGCTGTAAACAATATTATCCTCCAGCTTTATATAAAGTGTACTTCCGGAAAGAAGCATTCCCGAATCAACTCTTTTAGCTATACGACTTACATCATCGGATATCTTATATGTCTCCGAATTCAGAACTGACAGAAGCTCATACTCAATAGAAGCCTTGACCATGTTATTCTCAGAGGCCGCATTTCTCAGCTCCACATCCAGTGCCTGCTTGTAATTTCTGTACACAAAGAGATACCCGGTAAAACCCAGTATGACTGACAGTATTATTAAATTTACAAACAGCACCTTATATCTGAATTTCAACTTTTATTACTCCACTATCTTATATCCGATGTTATACACAGTAACGAGACTGTTCTTTAATCCTGCTTTTTTTCTGAGTCTCTGTACATGAAGATCTACTGTTCTGGTTTCCTCATCAGTTTCTCCTCCCCATACAGACTCATATATCTTGTCTCTGTAAAGGGTAATGTTTTTATTTCTGAGAAACAGAACCAGCATTTCAAATTCCTTGGGAGTAAGCTTTATAACTTCCCCGTTTTTCTTTACCTCATTGCTTTCGGTATTAACTATAAGATCTCCCAGAGTCAGTATCTTATCTGTCTTATCATATCTTCTTAGAACGATATTTACTCTTGCCAGAAGTTCCTTCGGATCAAAGGGCTTGATCATGTAATCCTCAGCGCCGGAGGTAAGCCCCTTTAGTCTGTCGTCTATAGCTGATCTTGCTGTTATGAAAATGACGGGTATCTCAAGAGGTCTTATATATTCCATTACCTCGAAGCCGTCTGCTCCCGGAAGCATGACATCCAGAAGCACCAGGTCAAATCTCTCCTGATCAATTATGTCTATGGCATCCAGTCCATCATAGACCGGTGTACAGTCATAGCCCTCCTTACGAAGGTTTAATCTTATAAGATCTGATATAGGTTTTTCATCTTCAACAACAAGAATTTTAATCATTTGACTTCCCCCTGTTTGCATCTCTGTTCCACTGTCCGGACATTAGACCTGCATAACCTATATTACCATTATCCCAGCCTTTTGGATAGTCTGTCAGTTCTTTTTCAACCTTCACTATACTTCCGTCTATTGCATTAATTAACAGGAACGGATTATCCACATTGCTGATATTTCTTCCCAGGGGTTGAAAAACCACATAACATGGAATTAACGTATATTCATTTTTATTTTTCTGAGCTTTAACCGGGAAGTTGACCAGCTTTATTTCATCTACTTTAAAAAGATTAATCGTTCTGCCTGTCGGAAGATTCCATAAAGTCCTGTCATTTACACTGTCTCTGACTATGTCCTGAACCGTAGCATTATCTATGATACTCTTTATACTGTCTGTTTTCATAATCTTTGCCGGATTATTTATCCGGCAGCCCAGAATTCCGTTTTCATTTACATATACTTCAATATATGAATTATATTCAAAGGTATCACCCGAATCCACATACATAGGAAACTGTACTTCTACTGATGATAAGAATTCTATATCAGAAGGGTTAAGACCAAACCTTACAACAAAACCATTACTGCACGCATAAGGATAAGCTGACATATGGTAATCATTTGCATACATGAAAGCCTCATCAATATAATTTGACCATATAAGATTTTCATAGCCCATATACTGGTAAGTATCATCATTATATCCCAGTTTACCCAGAAAAGCTTTTGCCTTATCCAGCATATCATCACTTATTTCAAAATTAGAATTATACTTTTTATCACTGATATCAAAATCCTCACCACTAAGTGGTTCTCCGTACATTTCTGATTCCAATACGATACAATTCATCCTGAACAGAGGACTATCATCCTTAACAGTAATTCCTACAGCATTAATATCTCCAATAACTAAATCACTGATCTTATCTCCTCCATAGGCTGACTCCAGATCTCTTTTCATTATCGTACATACACGACCATTACACTGAGTAGAGTATGGAGAGCTTACATACTCATTATAATTTCTGTTTCCAAAATACATATAGTATTCTTCACCATTGATCTTTCCAAGATATCCTCCATAGGAATAATTATTTTCTAAGCTTTCCGGGGCAGCTTCTTTTTCCTTTTGTATTCTTTCTATATCTTCTTCTATTTCCTCACGCTGCATTTTTTCGCTTGGCTGTTCTAATATCCAGTTTGATACCTC
>JAFWSY010000173.1 GCA_017519155.1 Eubacterium sp. | reverse complement strand
CCTTGATGATTGGGCATCCCTCAAATCCATACTCTTCAAGAGCTTCTGTAACTTCCATCTCAACGAGTTCGATAAGCTCATCATCATCAACCATATCACACTTGTTAAGGAATACGATGATATATGGAACGTTAACCTGACGAGCAAGAAGGATATGCTCTCTTGTCTGAGCCATAACTCCGTCTGTAGCAGCAACAACGAGGATAGCACCATCCATCTGAGCTGCACCAGTGATCATGTTCTTAACGTAGTCAGCATGTCCTGGACAGTCAACGTGTGCATAGTGACGATTTTCTGTCTCATACTCAACGTGAGCTGTAGAAATAGTGATACCACGCTCTCTCTCTTCTGGAGCCTTATCGATGTTATCGAATGCAACAGCTGCGTTACCAGCTACTCTCTCAGAAAGTACCTTTGTGATAGCAGCTGTAAGAGTTGTCTTACCGTGGTCAACGTGACCGATTGTACCAATGTTAACATGTGGTTTTGTTCTTTCAAACTTAGCCTTTGCCATTTTTAAAATCCTCCTAAATTTTTAACCTTTTCGGTTTTTCTATCTTTGTGACCGGGACCGGATAACTCCCGACCACAGCACTAGAGTCAATTTTACTAAATTATTGATAATTTTTCAAGTATATTTGTGGTTTAATTATTCTTTATGACTAAGAACCTTCTCCTGAACGTTCTTTGGACACTGCTCATACTTCTCGAAGAACATTGAGTAGTTACCACGTCCCTGAGTTCTTGAACGAAGGTCTGTAGAATAACCAAACATTTCAGCAAGTGGAACATAAGCTGTTACCTTCTTACCATTACCAACATCCTCCATGCTCTCGATACGACCACGGCGGCTGTTAAGGTCTCCGATAACATCACCCATGTACTGCTCAGGCATAACTACTTCAACCTTCATGATAGGCTCAAGAAGTACAGGATTACCCTTCTTCATAGCATCCTTGAATGCCATAGATCCGGCAATATGGAATGCCATTTCAGATGAATCGACTTCATGGTATGAACCATCATAAACTTCTGCAGATATACCAAGTACCTGGAATCCACCAAGAATACCGGCCTGTGCAGCTTCTTCGATACCTTCACCTACAGCAGGGATATATTCCTTAGGAATGTTACCACCAACTACAGTTGACTCGAACTTGAACTGCTCTTCACCGTTAGGATCCATAGGTGTGAAACGAACCTTACAATGTCCGTACTGTCCACGACCACCTGACTGCTTAGCATACTTGGAATCTACATCTACAGGTGTTGTAAATGTTTCCTTGTAAGCAACCTGAGGTGCACCTACATTTGCCTCTACCTTAAACTCACGAAGAAGTCTGTCTACGATGATTTCAAGGTGAAGCTCACCCATTCCGGCGATGATTGTCTGACCAGTTTCGTTATCTGTATGTGTTCTGAATGTAGGATCTTCTTCTGCAAGCTTCTGAAGAGCTGTTGCAAGCTTATCCTGACCATCCTTTGTCTTAGGCTCGATAGCGAGCTCGATAACAGGTTCCGGGAACTCCATAGACTCAAGGATAACAGGATGCTGATCATCACAGATTGTATCACCTGTTGTAGTATTCTTAAGACCTACTACTGCAGCGATATCTCCTGAATATACCTTATCTATATCTGTTCTATCATTTGCGTGCATCTGAACGATACGTCCAACACGCTCTTTGTGATTCTTTGTAGCATTAAGTACATATGAACCCTTATTAAGTGTTCCTGAATATACTCTGATGAATGCAAGCTTACCAACAAATGGATCAGCAACGATCTTGAATGCAAGTGCTGAGAAAGGTTCATCATCTGATGACTTCTTTGTAATCTCATTTCCGTCAAGGTCTGTACCCTTGATATCAGGGATATCTGTAGGTGCAGGCATGAATTCAATAACTGCATCTATAAGCTTCTGGATACCCTTGTTCTGATGAGCTGAACCACAAAGTACAGGTACAACTCTTTCTTTCTCTCCTTCTGGAGTATCGATAGCTGCACAAGTACCAGCACGAAGAGCTGCCTTAAGCTGCTCTACAGTTGGCTCTTCACCTTCAAGGTATGCCATCATAAGGTCATCATCAAGTTCACAGCAACCCTCAACGAGCTTCTCATGCCACTCTTCTGCGAGATCCTTATAATCATCACGTATATCTACTATAGAGATATCCTTACCCTCATGATCGTTATAAAGGTATTCCTTCATCTCGAAGAGGTCAATGATACCCTCGAAAAAGTCTTCCTTACCAATAGGAATGTTGACAACGATTGGCTTCTTACCAAGACGTGTCTTTATCTCTTCAACAGTGTTGTAGAAGTTGGCACCAAGTATGTCCATTTTATTAACGAACGCCATACGTGGTACATGGTATGTATCAGCCTGACGCCATACGTTCTCTGACTGTGGCTCAACACCACCCTTAGCATCGAATACACCTACAGCTCCGTCAAGTACACGAAGTGAACGCTCAACCTCAACAGTGAAGTCAACGTGTCCAGGAGTATCAATGATATTTATACGATGTTCAAGAGCACCCGGCTTTGGCTTATTCTGTTCCTGCAGTGTCCAGTGACATGTTGTAGCAGCAGATGTGATAGTGATACCACGCTCCTGCTCCTGCTCCATCCAGTCCATGGTTGCTGTACCTTCGTATGTCTCACCAATCTTGTGATTAACTCCGGTATAATACAGGATTCTTTCTGTGAGAGTTG
>JAFWSY010000172.1 GCA_017519155.1 Eubacterium sp. | reverse complement strand
TTCGGAAATGTTTCCTTATGAGGAACAGACTCCTGATTTTCAGGAGCTCAGTGTTATCTTCATAGAAATGTTCAACAGGGACGGGGTTGTTGCCAGAAAACTCTTTAACGGCGGTATCTATGACCTTTTCGGCAATAAATTCAACTACATGAAATGGGTTAAGAATGTGATGGGGGATACTTCTGATGGTGTAATAGAAGCCTTCGTAAAGCCCTATGCAGTTGATGCAAGAGTATATTTTCTGGACGAGGACTGCTTTACGGCAAATCTTATCGACGTAACTGCAAAGCTTCAGAAGAGTGCCGACAGACAGGCGGTATATGATGATGAGCTGGACAAGCTTCACCATATGTCCGGAATATATGATGTAAATGAAGCAGCTCTTTTGGATGCAGTAAGAAAGATCCAGATGGCTCAGGTCCTTCACGACAAGGTGGTTGAGCTTGTGAAGGTTGTGGAGGAAAGAGTAAATATACTTGATGCCACTTCCAGAAATGCCGTAGCAGATACAAAAACTATCTGCGAGGACGAGGTTAAAAAAGCTAAGTATGAACTTAGTATAATAGATGAGAAGCTTAAGGCTGCCTATGATGCGGCAGTGGCTGAGCAGAAGCAGGTAGTTTTATATGAGAAAAAGAAGCTGGTTGATGAGGTATTTGCGGAAGCAGAGGAAAGACTGAGTCAATTAAAACAGGCTGCGGAAAAGACTATCAACACCGTTAAGCTTGAGATGCCTGAGGGAATAACCCAGCTGGATCTTGGAGCGGTTCAGAGTCAGGTAAGAGTTACGGCACCTGCACCGGGGGTAAATGTAGTTCCCGGAGCTTCGGCAGGCGTATCTTCAGGAATATCGGCAAGTGTAACATCCGGAACAGTTGACGGCATCACTACAGCTTCGGATTACTTGGGTTCACATGATGATTATGCCAAAGTATACGAGCCTCAGATAATGGTGAAGGATGATGACGTTGAGATACCGGGAGTGAATCCGCTGCTGGATGAGTCGAAAAATTTTGCGGACAGATATAAAGAGGCAATGGATAAGAAGGCATACATGATCGCCACGGGAGAACATTTCCACAACAAGTTTGATGACGTGCTAACAGCTGTTATGGAGAATTCGAATCCTTATCTTATCGGTCCTTCAGGCTGCGGAAAGACCTACATGGTTTCCCAGATAGCAAAGATCCTCGGTATGGAATTTATCGATATCGGATATATAAATGAGGAGTATGATATCCTCGGTTTCCAGACAGCCAATGGCGGCTACAGCAGACCGAACTTCTACAGATGTTACAAATACGGCAAGATAGCCTTCTGCGATGAGCTGGATAACGGTAACAGCAGGGCGACAGTTAAGCTTAATTCTTTCCTGTCGAATCTTAAGGATGCAAGCTACAGCTTCCCTAACGGGGAAAATGTAAGGCGTCATCCGAACTTCCGTATAATCGGAGCAGGTAATACAGACGGAAATGGTGCCGACAGCAATTACAACTCCAGAGAGAAGATCGAGGAGTCAGTTCAGCAGAGATTTACGCCTATCTATGTAGGCTATGATAACGAGGTTGAGAAGAAAATTCTCAGTGACTATCTGGACTGGTACGCATTTCTCGTGCTATTCAGAATGGCTACCGACGAGTGGAGCAGAAAGAATTACGGAGATGCGCCGGGTATCATAACAACCAGAGATGCCGTGCGAATAAAGAAGTATAAGGACAATAACAGCTTTGATATGAATAAGATACTGGAGTACGAATTCATCCAGACAAAGGACATAACATATCTGGCATTTATTGAGGACCATATAAGACAGAATATAAAGGATTATGGAAGTGCTGCAGAGATATTCAAGGCATTTTCCACCATGATCGATTCAAGAAGGGGTTAATTAATATATGAATAATGAAGGTGTGACCCCTGAAGAGTGCAGATATCTGGAGATAATTGAAAGTAAGAATCTCACGGAGTATAAAATGTACTTCAGGTCCATAGGCGAGGTGCAGAGCTTCCTTCTTAGTGATCCTGATATTAACACTGACATATTCTATGAGCAGAAGAGCAAGACGGCCAGCGAAGACTTTGCAGGTGCTCCGCTAGAACAGGCGATTAATTACTGCATAGGCGGCTACAGCGAGAACTACGATCAGTTTCTTGCTCTGTCCAAGCAGCTTGAGCAGGTGAATAAGAAGAGTGTAAAGGTTCGGAAGACTACCACATCCTTTGTGGGACAGAGGCCGAATGTGCCTGCATTTATAGCCGGAGCTCCCAAGAATATGTACAGGCTTGAGAGAACTGAAGAGAAGAAGCTGAAAAGGATATGGATGAAGGTTACCTATGAGGCTTCCACCACTGAACAGCAGATAAGAAACAGAGGAATCATTGCGCTGAATCTTATTAAGCTGCTGGAAATGAACAATTACATGGTGGACTTCAGGCTTTTTGAGGTGTGCAGTGTGGAGTCTGAGGTTTTCAGATGTGAGGTCGGACTTAAGAGACCGGGGGAACTGCTTTTCCCGAGACTCTGCTATTATCCTATGTGCGGCAAGGCATTTGTCAGGCGTGTGCTCTGCAGGATAAAGGAGTCCATGCCCTTTAAATGCGGCTGGGGACTTAGCTACGGTGTGGTTCTGAATGAACAGTACACCAGAATGATAATGGATATCCAGGACGGGGACATCTACATAGGTTCCCCAAGTGAGATGAATATCCGGGGTGAAAATATCTACGAGGATGCGGATGCATTTTTGAATAAGATCGGTATAGGGGAAAAGATAGTGATACCGGTATATACAGATGAGCGCGAAGTCGTGCCAAATGGAGGTTAAAGTAAATGGATGATATATCTAGGTTAAGAGAACTGTCGGATAATCCGGAGCTGTATCTGGAAGATGAGGACAGGGAGATACTGCAGTCGAATCTCAAGCTTCTTGATGTCAGCATGGCCAACAGCATTACTGTCTACGGTTCGGATATACAGAAGAAGATGGCTGATCTGTCGGAAATGATGATCAAGAGCATCGGTGAGACAAATGTGGACGAGATAAGTGAGACCATCGACCAGACTGTTGCATATCTGTCTGAGACGGATGATAAGGAAGAGGAAAAGAGCATTCTTCCCTGGAAGAAAAAGGCTAAGCCTCTTACTATTCAGAACAAATATGATGTGATATCCAAGAATGTTGAAAAAATAGAAGGATCCCTGCAGGCTCATCAGGTCCGCCTGATGAAGGATACGGCCATGCTGGATCAGATCTATAAGATGAATCAGGAATACTTCAAGCAGGTTAATCTGAAGATTGCAGCTGCGAAGGACAAGCTGGAACAGGTAAGAGCGGGTCAGTATCCTCCGGAGTGTGCAGATATCATTCCGGACATAATCGACAGACTGGAAAGAAAGATTCTGGAGCTGGAAACAACAAAGACCATATCTCTTCAGCAGGCACCGCAGATCAGAATGCTTCAGGCAAATGCGGCCGCCATGGCGGACAAGCTCCAGTCAACTCTTTATACGGTTATTCCTCTTTGGAAGAATCAGATAGTAATCGCCTTTGGTATAGAACATACCAGGGCTGCCATAGCAACAGATAAAAAGCTGACAGACATGTCTAATCAGCTTCTTATTAAGAATGCCCAGAATCTTAAAATGCTTACTGTGGAAACACAGAAGGCAAGGGATGATAACAACATAGATCCCAAGGCACTGGGCGAGGCTAACAGGATTCTTATAGAAAGCCTGGATGATATAACAAAGATCCAGCAGGAAGGAAAGCTGAAACGCTATAAGGCAGAGCAGGAGCTTGCGAAGATCGATGAGGAGATGAAGGGAAGACTTTATCTTGCATCCTCAGGGTCTGAGATATAGAAAAGCTATATAAGAAAAAGTTATACAGGAGTAAATGGAAGGATCATTAAGCTTTATAATATGCGACTTAATAAAAGAATCATTATATTTGTGACAGTTTTATTCCTCACTCTGGGACTCACGTCCTGTGGTACATTTGACAAAGCCAAGGATATGGCTGATACCGCAAAGGAAAAATTCAATGAAAAGGTTGAGGAAAAGAAAGAGGAATATAACGAAAAAGTTCAAAAGCTTATAGAAGAGAAAGCTGATTTTTACGGAATCGATCCAGAAGGAGTAGAAGTGAGTTCGGCTGGTTCATATGTATCGGTTCCTGTTGATACCATTCACTCTTATGATGATATAGAGGATCAGATAGTATTTAACAGAAAATGGCTCCGGTTTGCATATGCAGAAATAGATAATCAGTATAATGTGGGCTTCTATGATGCAGAGCATCCTGAGGTCAGGTATTCAGGCTTCAGCGATCAGGATTTAGGCTATAATTCAGAGTATTACTGGAGTGATATGGACATAGTAAGAAAATACGTCTACAGGATCGATGAATTTGTCAGAGGAATTGAAAAGGTAACTCACGTGCCGGCAGAGGAATTCACTGAGATAACGGGAATAGACGAGGAAAAACAACAAAAAGAAATAAGTAAAGAATTCTATGAGAATTATCCATCAAGTAAAGATGTGGAAATAAATAAAGAAGACTATGATATAGCATTTATTCCCGGAGATACAATTAATCATTGTGAGAAGTTCGTAATAGGAGAAAAGGACTGTGTTATTCAGCCGGGAACCTACACAGTTGATCTGCCGGATTACTGGGGACTCATCCATGTCACAGATGCAGATGATAATTTCAAATACAGACTGGATTCATATTACAAAGACGGCCGTGTGGATGAAATGTATGAATATTTGGCCCTTCCTGCCCAGATTACACTGGAGAAGGGAGACATAGTCTATATAACAAACGGTCTGTCTACATTTGAAAAGGTTGACTGATATAGGTTGAGATAAAAACTTCTTTCAGCTGAAGGAGATAAAAGATATGAAAAATGTAATATTACTTGGTGATTCCATAAGAATGCAGTGTCAGGAGCCTGTGGGAAAGAAACTGGCTGATATAGCAACCGTAAGCGGTCCGGAAGAGAACGGCCGCTGGAGCGGATATACACTGAACTCCCTAAGATTCTGGCTGCCGGAGCTGCCGTCACCGGATCTGGTTCAGTGGAACTGCGGCCTGTGGGACATGGGAGATGATTATCAGGAAGGACGCCATTTCTATCCGCTGGATCTCTACGAAGAAACCTGTCACCGTATATGCAGGATCCTTCGAAAGTTCACAGAGAAGCCGGACCTTAAGATAGTAATCGCCACCACAACCCCAACAAAACACGGAGACCACGAGGATATCGTTCTTTATAACGATATACTTAAAAAAGTAGCCGCAGAGGAAGATGCAGTAGTAAACGATCTCTACTCAGTAGTCGCCCCAAAGAAGGACGAATACATCGGCGAGGACCTGCTTCACCTTACCCCGCCCGGCATCGAGGCAGTCTCCACCCAGACCGCCCAGATCATCCGCGAATTACTTTAATCAAAAAACGTGACAGTTGAACTTTTGTTCAAACTGTCACGTTTTTTATGTAAACCATTATGTGACACTTTTTTATCAGATGAAAAACTGTCATCTTTTTTTATATCAACGATTATTATAAATCCTTAGATATGTAGCTGTGTCCTTCCTCTTCTAAGAAATCTGTTTTTTCTCTTTCTTTCATGAGGTCAAGAGCTGATTCTTTTTTAGCCTTCTTATTTGACTTCTTGCCCTTTTTGCCATCAGACTTTTCAGCACTTTCAGCTTTATTAACTTTATCAGACTTATCAGCTTTCTTTTCTTCCTCTTCATCCTTATCCCCTGATTCCAGCTTTGAGGATATGGCTTTCAGAAAATATATTCCGAGGATGAGTACTATTGTTACTATGAATATTCCCAGCAGGCCTACACCCATGATTGGGAGTGAATCTAAAAATGCATTTACATCAATTCTCATGGTGGGACCTCCTATCTAGGTATCAGGTTAAGGATAAGTCCTCCGGCTATAACGGAAGCTATCTGACCTGACACATTTATGCCTATTGTATGAGTGAGCAGGAAGTTTGTAGGATCTTCCTCAAGTCCCAGCTGATGAACAACTCTGGAGGACATAGGGAAAGCAGAGATTCCTGCTGCGCCTATCATCGGATTGATCTTCTTCTTGGCAAATATGTTGATGAACTTAGCAAACAATACGCCGCCTGCTGTATCGAAGATAAATGCAACGAGTCCGAGTCCCAGTATCAGAAGTGTCTGAGGATTCAGGAATGCATCGGCCTGCATCTTCTCAGCTATTGTGATTCCAAGGAAGAGTGTTACCAGGTTTGAAAGCTCTGACTGAGCTGTTCCTGAAAGTGAATCAAGAACTCCGCATTCTCTTATGAGGTTACCAAACATCAGGAAACCGATAAGTGCTACCGCATTTGGAGCAACGATACCTGTAAGGATGGTAACAAATATAGGGAAGAGGATCTTAGCTGTCTTGGATACATTTCCCGGCTTATATTCCATTTTGATCTTACGCTCTTTTTCTGAAGTAAGAAGCTTTATGATCGGTGGCTGTACTATAGGAACCAGGGCCATGTATGAATACGCCGCAACGATTATGGCTCCGATATATTTTGTTCCGAAGTAGTTTGCTACGAAGATGGAGGTTGGTCCGTCTGCAGCTCCGATAATAGCTATTGAAGCAGCGTCGCGGAGCTCGAATCCAAAGAGTGAAGCAAGGCTCAGTGTGAAGAATATACCGAACTGGGCAGCTGCACCGAATATCATGAGCTTAGGATTTGTAAGGAGCGGACCGAAATCGATCATAGCGCCTATACCCACAAAGAGCAGGAGCGGGAAGAGCTCGTTGGCTATACCGCTTTCAAAAAGTATTGAGATGGGACCCTCCTGAGTGATATCACCCACAACCTGAGTGATGGCTCCGGACTTAGGCAGGTTGACCAGTATGGCACCAAAGCCTATGGGAAGCAGAAGTGTTGGTTCCATCTTTCTCTTAATAGCAAGATATATGAGGATACCTCCGATGACCCACATAATCAGCTGTTTTATATCAAGATTCTGAACGTTTGAAAAGAGTGTTGATAAAACTCCCATGATATAATTCCTTTCCTAATAAAATTGCATAACGAATGTATTATAGCATTAATAAGGAAATTTCACAATTGACTTATAGTAGTAATGATTTTGTCTTATCATGATAATCATTTTGTGCTATCATGACATATAGTGTCAAAAGTCACCAGGTGTTCTTGTTTGAAAAAAGCATGGTGACCTTATGACACATAAGTGTTAAAAGCAATAAGGAGGCTATGAAATGGAAGAGTCAATGAAAGATTATGAGAAGATGCTGGAGGAATCCTACAGCCTGATGGGCGACGGAGTTCATGATACAGATACCCTTCTGGCATGGAGAAAGGC
This sequence comes from Eubacterium sp., assembly GCA_017519155.1. Taxonomy (GTDB): domain Bacteria; phylum Bacillota; class Clostridia; order Lachnospirales; family Lachnospiraceae; genus Eubacterium_Q. The sequence goes on along the minus strand of JAFWSY010000172.1, from coordinate 13,747 downwards.
TGAGGAGCTTAAAGAATCCCAGGAAAATGTAACGGTCACTGTAAGTGAAGTAGTAAAGGGCGGCGTAGTTGCAGATTTCGAAGGCATAAGAGCATTTATTCCTATTTCAAAGCTTTCCCTCGAAAGAATAGACAGCTGTGATCAGTTCTTGTATCAGGAACTAGAGGTCAGAGTTTTTGAGGCAGATATGGATGCTGATAAGCTTATCCTCTCTGCAAAGGAGATACTTAAGGAGAAGCAGGAGGCCAGCAGAAAGAAGAAGCTTTCTGATGTAAAAGTAGGTCAGGTATTCCACGGAGTTGTTGCAACCCTTAAGGAGTACGGCGCATTTATCGACATTGGCGATGGTCTGTCAGGACTGGTTCATATCTCACAGATATCACACAAGAGAATTAAGCATCCGGGCGTTGTTCTTAAGGAAGGTCAGGAGGTTGATGTTAAGGTCATCGAGATAAAGGATGGCAAGATATCACTTTCCATAAAAGCGCTTCTGGACAATCCTGAGGATCAGACCTTTGAAGAGGAGGAAATCGCTCTTCCTGAATCAGAGGAAATCGGAACATCTTTGGGCGATCTTCTGAAAGGGTTCAAGTTTGATTAATAATAATCGGGAGGTTTTATGAAGGTTATTATTTTAAGCAGTGTGATTAAAGAGAAACAGAGGGAAATGATTGATGATGCTGCCGCAGAGGCAGGGGCAAATGTAATCTATGTTAAATCGGAAAGCGAGATTCCGGAGGATTTTAAGGACGCTGAAGTTCTGTATGGTCTTGGTGTTAATTTCGCCAGAACAAGTAAGAGCCTGAAGTGGCTTTCGGTTACATCGGCAGGGGTTGATTACCTGATGCAGCCGGATTCATTTGCCAATAAAGACTGCATACTCACAAATGCGACGGGAGCCTACGGTCTCACCATCGCTGAGCATATAATCGCAGTATCCCTTTTCATGATGAGAAAGCTTGACTATACATATAGAAAGACACTACGCGGTGAGTGGAGCTATCCGCAGCCTCAGAAATCCCTGAAGGATTCGCGGATTACGGTTCTTGGCACAGGCGATATCGGCTGCTGTTTTGCCAAGAGGGCGAAGGCTTTTGAGCCCGCTTCCCTTATCGGTGTCTGCAGGAGCGGAAAATGTACTGACCCGAATTTCGACAGTATAAGGCAGGTAAGCGAGCTGGACGAGCTGCTTCCCGAGACGGATCTTCTGGTAATGAGTCTTCCGGGCACTCCGGAAACTGAGAATATACTGTCCCGCGAGAGGATAGCCCTTCTTCCCGAAGGTGCTTACGTGGTAAATGTAGGCAGAGGCTCTGCTGTTGATGAGGACGCACTGGCTGACAGCCTGGAAGCAGGAAAGCTTGCAGGTGCTGCGCTGGATGTATTTAAGACCGAGCCCCTTCCTAAAGACAGCAGGTTATGGAATACAAAGAATCTTTACATCACACCCCATGTGGCAGGTAACCAGACACTGGAACATACACTGGATACCAATGTTAAGCTCTTCTGCGAGAACCTTGTGAGATACGGCAAAGGACTGCCCCTGGAAAATGTTATCGACAGAAATAAAGGATATTAATACTTATAAATGCCAAGGATTGGAGGCGCAATTTGAAATTCTTTTTTCTGGCTGTATTTCTTATTTCGACAGCCATTCATCTGTATGCTTCTTTAAAAGAAGACAGCAGGATGAGGAATATTTCAAAACCATTTATTTTGTTGTCGCTGCTGGGACTTTATATCATGGCGGCGAGGGATATGTCGGTGCTGATCATATTTGCCCTTTTATTCAGCTGGATCGGAGATCTGCTGCTGATACATAAGGGTATAAAGTGGTTCGCATCCGGTGGTGTCATGTTCACCATCAGCCATGCTTTCTTTATAGCAGGCTACCTGGTGGATGTTTCCTTTAAAAAGATACCGGTGATCTTGATCGTAGTGCTGCCGGTTATCTTTGCGGGAACAGTAGTATATATCTTTTCAAAACTGAAATCCCATCTTCCGAAACCACTGTTTTATCCGGCATTTCTCTATCTGCTCGTGAACGGAGCAATGAACTGCTTTGCCATACTCAGATTTGCCAGCAACCCGGGACCGGCTACCATAGTCACAGCCCTAGGTGCAGTGCTTTTCTTCGTATCAGATACAATCCAGTTCTTCGTAAGATTCAAGAAAAAGAGCCGCTTTAAGACACATTTCCCGATAATGCTCACATACTCCGTAGGCGAACTACTCATAGTCCTCGGCCTACTCTAAAAGATGACACTTTTTTATCAGGTGAAAATTTGTCATCTTTTTTTTAATCGAAAGGTGACACTTTGAACCTGGTTCGATTGTCACGTTTTCCAAAAACGTATTGACAGTGAAGAAAAACTGTCGTAATATGATTGTAGTGACCAAGTGGTCACTATATTTAAAACACTAAAATGACCGGTTGGTCACTGCTGAAAGGAAAACGCCATGCCAAAGAAAGTATTTTTAGAACTGGATGCAGAGAAGCAGAAGAGAATCACTGATGCAGCCATAAAGGAGTTTGCTACTTACGGATATGAGAACAGCTCCACCAACAGAATTGTAAAGGAATGCGGGATAAGCAAGGGCAGCCTGTTTAAGTATTTTGATAATAAGGAAGAACTTTATTTTTATCTGATCGACACGGTATCTGTGCAGATGTCATTTGATACGGCGGCCGACATAAAGAAGCTTCCCAAGGATCTCTTTGAAAGAGTTCTGGCTTATTCGGTTGCGGAGATATCCTGGTATGTGGAGAATCCCATAAAGGGAAAATTCCTCATAGGGATTGCTGCTGAGAACGGCTCTGAGATCGGAAAGAAGATCATGGAAAGATACGGCGAGAAGAGCAGGGATATATATGAGCAGCTGCTTAAGGATGTGGATATGTCCGGACTTCACAGCACCAGAAAGGAAATAACAAATATACTCAGATGGGTGCTCACGGGCTTTAACAGCAGCTTCCTTGAGAGTATAGCCGGAAGCGAAGCCGGTATAGAGAAGTTAAAACAGGATTATATAAAACAGCTGAAGCAGCATCTCAAGGTGCTGAAGAGCGGACTGTAACATGGAAGCAGGATGACAAGAGGTTGGAAAAACCGGATACAGATACAGAAGAAAAGGAAAAAAATATGGGTAAAAATATAAAAAACGGATGCGTAACCATAGGTGATACGGAAATGTACTATGCCTCATTCGGAACTGGCGGTAAAAATATGATTGTGCTTCCCGGCCTGAGCGATGGGCTGGCGACTGTAAAGGGCAAGGCTTTTATTCTATCGTCGCCCTACAAAAAGTTTATGAAGGATTACACAATCTATATGTTCAGCCGCAAGAACAAGATGCCTGAAGGCTATTCTATAAAGGATATGGCGGATGATCAGGTGGAGGTTCTTAAGAAGCTTGGAATCACAAAAACCTCGGTTCTGGGTGTGTCCCAGGGCGGGATGATCTCCCAGTGTATAGCCATTTATCATCCTGAGGTAGTGGAAAAGCTTGTGCTTGCAGTTACTGCTCCCAACGCAAATGAGGTGGGTGAAGATGCGGTATCGGGCTGGATAAAAATGGCTGAGGAGGATGATTACACAAAGCTCATGGTGGATACGGCGGAGAAAATGTATTCGGAGAAATATCTGTCTAAAAACAGAAAGATGTTTCCGATAATCGCAAAGTTCACCAAACCAAAGAGTTATGACAGATTCTTCAAAAATGCAAAGGCCATTCTCGATTTTGATGCAAGAAACGAGCTTTCTCAGATAACAGCGCCTACCTTGATCATCGCCGGAAGTGATGATAAGACTGTGGGAAATGCAGCCGCCCCGGAACTTCATCAGGGTATTGCCGGCAGCGAGCTTTATATATACGAAGGCCTCGGTCACGGTGCATTTGAAGAGGCCAAAGATTTCTATGAGAGAGCTTTTTCTTTTTGTGGGTGATTAAAATTACAGAAGGCAATGAGTCCTCGCGTTCAAAATAGCTTAAAAAATATTAAAAGGTACCCTTTATCTGTATGAAAGCACGGTAAGATGTTGTATAATAATGATGTTTGTTCATTATAGGTAGGGTGTAAATAGAAAGGTATCCCATAATGAAAGAATAGGTGATACCTTTTTATGATTTTTGCTTATTTTTGAACAAAGTACGGAACATACGTGACAAATGTATAACCGTAAGAAGTTACGTGAGGAGGTTAAAATGTATCACAAGTTATCAATCAAAAGAGTAATAACAGGTATCGTGCTTTCGCTGTTAATAGCCGTGTTCCTGCCATGGTCTCAGCTTATAGCACAGGCTGAGGGGGACAAACTTGACGGCTGCTCGGTTGGAAGCATACTGAGGACAGATGAAAAAAATGCGAAGTTTTATTTCTACGTTCCTAAGGTGGAGCTGGAAGCTGGTCAGCATGTAGAGATATATTACTATGCCGAGACAATAAGTGATGCTCCGGCTGCACGCAATATATTTGCCAGTGAAACACATTTTACGGCAACTATGGATAAGAACAACCTCATTACTCTCGGAACTGCGGATGGGATGTCCCAGGGGCCGAAGGTAGCACATGTTGTAGCCGCTATAGTAGATGGTGAGGGAAATGTAATAGAAGAGTCAAAGGTTCTGGATGCAGAGATGCCTTACGACGTTTACTATACAGAAGATTTTGAGGGCTATGAAAAAAATACATCATTGGTTCATGGTTATAGTAACGTTCCTGATGATTATGAGGGAAAACCATTTTTATATGTATACAATGCAGGTGTAGGTACAGGACTGGAATATCAGAAAATAGTTGATAATGATACAAAGTATCTGACGGTGACAGGTCAAAACGGCGCCGGATTAGATGCTTGTGTAGATTTGGGCAATAAACTTAAAGATGGCTTTTATATCTACGAGGCAGACGTAACTAGAACGGACGAGGGAAGTAATCATGGTTTTGGACGTTCTGCGATTTATGCAGGCGAGTATCAGAGAATGAATGAATTTCACGAAAGCTCTCAGAGCAAAGGTATTGTCGGAGTAGCAAGCTTTGCTAAAGGTGCGTATGATCTCGGTGCTAAACAGGATGATCATTTTATAGCTTTCGGAATTGAGAAAAAACCGACAGAAAAGGCACATCTTAAGGTCCTGATTGATAAATATAATAATAAATACAGCGCATATGTAGATGGTGTAAAATACGATCTTAACACCGCTACAGACGATACGAGATATGATTTTTCACAGGCTCTCGGCTATATCGGAATATATGATGCTACAGGTACATCATATTATGATAATCTGCTGTTCTATAAAACCAACGGAGTTCCAATTCCTACAGCTATAACAGGCCTCAAGGCTGACTCAACAGAGAAAACCGGTGTAGACTATATAGCATGCGATACATTTTACACATATACAGGCAAGGTTTCAGCTACTGCAGCAGGAAAGTATACAGCAACTTTCTCTCTTAAAGATGGCTATACCTGGGAAGATGGAACTACTGAAGATAAGACTGTTAACTGGAAGCTTAAGGGCGATGATTCAACACTCACAATCATGTCTTATGATGGAAGTGAGGTGCTGGCAGAGATAACTGCTGCAAAGTACCTTGTTGATGGCGGTAAATCAGATCAATACTTCGCAGTTCTTGACGGCGAAAATGAAAAATATAAAGAGTATATCTACTCAAAAGAGCCAAATGGCAAGATAAGCTTTAAAGATAGTTCATATAATATAGATCCGTCATCAAACCTTGATGGACATAAAGGTGAATACCTGATATGGATATATGACGACTTTACACTTTATGCAAAACCGCCGGTAAAAATGGATAAGGTGATCAGCTACGATTTTTCTGATGGAAAGACTTTTGAATATGATTATAAAAAAGATGCAAGTATGCAGGGGATTTCATCTACGGGAGCATATTTTGCAGATGAAAAATCAAATGATTATTTATTCTATTTCTATTTTACAACGCTGATTAATCAGAAGTGGAGCCTGGGAGAATTTGCAGAGGCTACCGGAAAGGATTATAAGGAAGATCAGAAAGTTATTATGGATTATTCCTATTATCTGACTCCGTATACTGCGGACAGTGATAAGCTGACAGCCGGAGATAAGTACATTGCAGATCATTATTTCGGAAAGTCAACCATTATCCCTCATGTTTCAGTTACTCCTGAAGAGGGAAGCGTTATGAAGATTGATTTTTCACTTAATCAGGAGACAAATTCTGCGTTAATGACATTATCGGGAGTAGAAAATGATTCCGTTAAAGAGGAAGTTGCTCTGTGTCTCGGCAAGTTCCCTCCGGAGATAGAAATGCTCTATTTCTGCTTTGATAGTAACACCGATGACTTATATTTATTCGATACCTGCACACTTAAAGTTAAGTTCGGAAATACGCCGGCTCCGACACCAGCTCCGACTGCTACGGTTGAGCCGACAACGGAGCCAATAGATATAGGAGAACCTACACCATCAGCAGTACCTTCAGCTTCGCCTGAAGTTACTCCGACAGCCGATCCCGCATCAGATGTGACAAAGGTATTCCCTGAAGCAGAGAACGTTCCTGTGGAAGAGAAGCAGCAGGTTATCGAAAATGCAAACACCGATAAAGACGATGTAAAGGGTTCAACCCAGAAGTTTCTTCAGCTGAAGGGTACACCGAAGAAGAAAAATGCAATCAAGCTTACATGGAAGCCTATCAAGCAGGCTGACGGATATATCGTGTACGGTTCAAAATGCGGAACCAAGATGAAATATATCACTACTATAAAGAAATCGTCTGCGAAGACATTTACCATAAAGAAGCTGAAGAAGGGTACTTACTATAAGTACATGGTTGTTGCTTACATGACAACTCCATCAGGTGACAAGGTTCTTACAAGTTCCAAGTCCGTACACGTTGCAACTGACGGTTCTAAGAAGGGTAATCCTTCAAAGCTTACCGTAAAGAAGAGCAAGCTCAAAGTAAAGAAGGGCAAGACCGTAAAAATCAAAGCAAAGGTCAAGAATCCGAAGGGCAAGAAGGTCAGCACCCATATAGCAAAGGTACGTTACGAGAGTTCAGATCCTTCTGTAGCAACAGTTAACAAAAAGGGAAAAGTAAAGGGACTTACCAAGGGCAAGACCGCTACTATTTATGTATATTCTCAGAACGGACTTTGCAAGACGGTAAAAGTTACTGTTAAATAAAAACACTAAGAGGTTTAATAACTAATGCATTTTGGCTTTTCATATGTTGGCTTAATACTTTTGGCAATGCTTTTTATTCCTAATGGGATATGGGCAAAGAATCAGCCGGAAAACTATGATAAGTACAGCAGGAAGGAAAACAGACTTCTCCTTATCCTTGAAAGGATAGGAGAAGTGCTGGTTACCGGCCTTGTACTTATTTTTTCTGACTGTAATGTCAGGCCACGTTCCCTGTGGATAGGATGGCTTATCCTGGCATTTATTCTGATGGTATTGTATGAATGCTACTGGATAAGATATTTTAAGAGTTCCAAAACCATGAAGGATATGTATTCCTCCTTCGCGGGTTTCCCTGTGGCAGGGGCTAGTCTTCCGGTGATCGCAGTTTTGTTCCTGGGAATATATGCCTTGAATATATTTATTATTGTGGCAGCAATAATCCTGGGGGTGGGACATATCGGAATTCATCTGAATCATCTTCGTGAAATCAATGAAGAGGCAGTCGAAACGAAAGAAAATGATGAGGCGGAGGAATCAGCGGAATCAGAAGAAAAATCAGAAAAGAAAACACATAAGAAAAGCAATAAAAATAAGAAAAAGAGTAAGATCAAACGTGTCATAAAAACTATTTTACTTGCTCCCGTTGTTTTATATATCATCATATGTATCATCATGGTTGGCGTTCGTAATTACAACTTCTTTGTTTCATGTATTGATACAGACAAAGGAATAGATGAAGAATTTTTCGTCCAATTGAATGATCAGAGACAATATATAACTATAAGGGGACGTGACAAGACTGCACCGGTGATTATCTATCTTCATGGAGGACCGGGGTCTCCGGACAGTATGATGACCTACGCATTTACAAATCATCTGATTGATGATTACACGGTGGTATGCTGGGATCAGCGGGGCTGCGGAAGAACATATCTTAATAATGACGATAAAGAGAATAAGACTGTTACCTTTGAACAGGCTCTGAATGATGTGGATGCACTGGTGGATTATCTCTCTGACAGATTCGGTCAGGATAAGATAATTATCATGGGGCATTCATATGGTTCGGTGCTGGGCAGCAGATATGCATATGACCATCCGGAGAAGACGAAAGCCTTCATAGGAATCGGTCAGTTTGTTAATTTTTCGTCCTCTGCCAAATGTGAATATGAGGATGCACTTGAAAAGGCAGAAGCGGCAGGAGATGATACTTCCATGCTGACTGAAGCTTATAACAATTTTGTAAAAGAGCATACTGTTGAGGCGGGTTCTGAAATAACCAGATATGCTTCAAAGTATCATAAGGCTGAAAGAAGTAAAAATACAATTCTGACAGCCTTCGTTTCGCCTACATTTTCCACCGATGATTTGTGGTGGTATACAAAGCAGTTAAGCTACGAGGATTTCATGAGGTACAATGGAAAAATCATGAATTATCTGCTTGAGGTGGATTTAAGAAAGACTCAGCTTTCTTATGAGGTTCCGGTATTCTTTATATCCGGAAGCTGCGACTGGAACTGCGCTGTAACAGATATGGAAGACTATGCTAAGACAGTTGGCGCAAAGTATGATATTATAGAAGGGTGTGGTCACTATGTGCATAACGATGCTCCGGCAGAATTTGCAAAGATAGTGAAAGAAGACCTACTTATGACAAATGAATAACCGTTGGGAGTTACACGATCAGGAGGTAGTATTATGAAGATGATCGATATAGTAAACGGACCGCAGAATGTATCTGCAATCATTCAGGGCTGTATGAGAATGCCTGCACTTAACAAGGAAGAAGCTGCGGAGGTTATCCGTACGGCTTATGACTGTGGAATTAATTTCTTTGACCATGCCACCTGCTATGGAGCGGGGGATGCGGAGATAAGATTCAGCGAGGCATTTCCACTTACAGGGTTGAAACGTGAGGACATATTTATTCAGAGTAAATGCGGACTCGAGTTCGACAGAAATGAGTTTGACTGGAGCAGGGATAACATCCTAAATGCTGTGGATGGGATTCTTGAGCGCCTGAAGGTTGAGTATCTGGATACTCTGCTGCTGCACCGCCCGGATGTTCTGTTTGATCCGGAGGAAGTTGCCGAGGCGTTTGATATACTGGAAAAGGCAGGCAAGGTTAAATGGTTTGGTGTGAGCAATCTTGTTCCCATGCAGATAGAGCTGCTTAAGAAGTATGTTAAGCAGGACCTTATCATTAATCAGGTTCAGCTGTCACTGGAGCAGTCCCAGCTTATCGATCAGGCTTTATATATGAACAACAAGACAACGGAATTTTCAATTAACCGCGACGGAAATGTACTGGATTACTGCAGGCTTAAGGATATAACCATCCAGGCCTGGTCACCACTTCAGTTTGGTATGTTTGGTGGTTCCTTTATAGATAATCCTGATTTTCCTGAGCTGAATAAAGCACTTGCAGAAATAGCAGACAGGGAAGGAGTATCAAAGGCGGCTGTTGCAATTGCATGGATACTCAGACATCCTGCCAAGATGCAGGCAATAATAGGATCTATGAATCCTGAACATATAAAGGACGCCTGTGATGCTGTAAAGGTTAGTCTCTCACATCATGACTGGTATGCCTTATATCTTGCGGCAGGAAAGTTCCTGCCATAACAGAATCGGAGGGTAAAAAGTATTATGAATCCTGGAAATAATAACGGGGGCAGTATTTACCGGGGAAACGGAAATAACACAAATCAGTACAACCAAAACCCAAACAACATGAATAACCCTAATGGCTACAATCCCAACGGTTATAATCCCAACGGCTATAATCCAAACACAAATAATCCAAATGTAAACAATACGGGTAATGCATATGGGAACAATCCCAACGGCTATAATCCAAACAGATATAATCCTAACGTAAACAACCCGAATAACGCATACGGAAATAACCCTAACGGCTATAACCCCAATGGTTATAATCCGAACGCAAACAATCCCAATAGAAACAACATGAGTAACGCGGACATTGTTAACAGCTTTTTTGGTATAAAACCAGATAGTCCCCCTCCTCCGGGGGCTTTCGTGGATGGTAAGTTCGTAGATGATTATGAATGGGACAGGATACCTAAGGATCAGCCGAGGGCGAAGAATATAGATCCGGAAGCTACGATAAAGATGGGTTTGATATTCTTATTTATAGGTGTTATTTCGTTGCTGATAGGGGTGCTTTACGGTAAGACAACAAGTAAATACAAAACCGAATGCACTGGGCTTACAGAGGGCGTAATAGTCGAAGTGGTTTCCAGTAATAAGAAGGGATACGATACCCGTCGTACCATGTACACACCATATTTGGAGTACACGGTAAAGTCCCAAACGTATACGCATAAGGTTAGAAATCCTGCCAGAAAGGGCATGTTTCATGTAGGTGATAAGATGATGGTTCATTATGATCCTTCTGATCCGGAAAACTGCTATGTTGACAGGGAAAGAGTGGGACTTAATATAGGTTCCAAAGGGATGATCATCATCGGAAGTCTGATAATCATCGGAGCAATTTTCTTATTTGCTCTTGCTTATAGGGATAGGCAGAGAGAATATAGAAGATATGGCGTGTAAATAGCTTGAAAAAAATATCTTGATATATATTTTCTTATACCCACAAAAAAGTGGGTAATTGTCATTTTCTGCATAATGAATTAAGTTCTATGCAGGAGGTGACAAAAATGAGTAAAGAAGCATTATTATTAATTGATATTCAGGATGTATATTTTACACCGGGGCCGCTGCTCCTGCATAAACCTAAGGCAGCAGCCGAAAATGCGGCGAAACTTCTTAAGAAGTTCAGGGCAGAGAATAAAACCGTGATTCACATACAGCATAGGTTCAAGCTCTTTTCGGGGATTAATAAAGCAGTAAAGCCCCTTGATACGGAAAAGGTGATTCAGAAGGATTATCCAAGTTCATTTCTTGGAACGGAGCTGCAGGAGTATCTTCAGAAACAGGGTGTAACACATATAGTTGTTGCAGGAATGATGACTCATATGTGCGTTGATACCACAGTAAGAGCATGTCAGGATTATGGCTATGAGGTTACGGTAATCGACGACGCTTGCACTACTATGTCTTTAAAATATAATGGTAAGAAGATAGATGCCGAGATAGTACATGCAGTATACATGGCATCACTTTCAGATATGTTCGCTACGGTGACAAAGCTGGAGAATTATTTATGAAAATAAGAGATGATTATACGTGTCCCCTTGAGCTGGTTCACGATATCATTAAAGGAAAATGGAAGACCATCATCCTGTATCAGATGAAGGATGGGCCTAAAGGTCTGGCTGAGCTGGAAAGAGAGATAGAGGGCATCACGCAGAAGATGCTGCTTGAACAGCTGAAAGAACTGATAGAGTTCGGCCTAGTGGAGAAGAAGACCTTTGAGGGCTATCCTCTTCGTGTGGAGTATTCTCTTACCGACAGGCGTGGAAGGAAGATGATAGAAGCCATAAATATCATGCAGATGATAGGTGTGGATTACATGCTTGAAAACGGTATGACAGAGGCTCTTGTTAAGAAGGGAATCCTGTCAGAGCAGGGACTTAGTCTTCTGGAGGGTGATAAGCCTATGACCAGGAGTAAACGTCCGGGCATGAAATGCTCGCTGGATGTGCTCTATGATCATACCATTGGTTTCTCCAAATATATAAACGATAAGTCCATGTATAAGATAGTGCTGATCCGATCAGGTTCCTTTGTATATGAGGACGAAGGCAAGTACAGACTTGTCACTGCGCCTACGGTACTGGCTCTCAGTGAGAAGGCAGACTTCAAGATTCTCTCCGAAAGAGAGGTGGAGTCACGTACGGTTTTATTCAGGCCTTCAGTAATTCGCGAAGAGTTTACATTTGACGCCATTAATTCCGGAATGTATGACAAGTTCCTCAGTGCTGCTACGGATGACGGCGAAATGAGTGAGCAGGAGAAAATGGAGCATGCCATAGATGATGATCTCGCTTTCGAGGACTGCTTCTCCAACAACATGGTCTATCAGGATGCTTTATACGTAAGCGCATTTTTGTGGAGTAAGAAGGACATACTTCACTATGCACTGACCAGACAGGAGTACGATACGCTTAGAAGGCTTTTCCTCAGCATCGAGTATGAGATAAATGAGCAGCCGGATAATTTCTGGATACTTCGTACCAGATACTTTATTACTTCGATTCTCTTCATGAACTTTGATTTTTACAGAAATGACAGGCAGGATGATATTTACGAAAATCCTCTTGTGGCAAGGGTGTGCAGATATTTCTGGGACAAGCTCAGTGATGAGATTACTCTTGCAGATGTGCTTAAGGAATTCTCGGTAAATAAAAATACTTTGAACGAAGCATTTTATAAAGAGCTTGATATGTCCTGTATGGCTTATCTGGAGCAGATGAGGGTAAATATAGCCAAGAAGTATCTGCAGATATCAGATTATTCCATAGCTCATATCAGTACCATGTGCGGCTACACCGATACTAATTATTTCTCGAAGGTCTTTAAAAAACATATGGGTGTAACTCCTTCGGAATTCCAGAAGAGTATGAAGGAATAAAAGCGGCTCCATTAGGAACTGCTTTTTTTGAGAAGTTTTATGCCGATGTTACCACTTTTTATGACAATTTTTCTAACCCTGAATGAAGGTAAGAAGTTATGCTGATGCTATAAAACATTCAGGAGGAATGAAGGATGAAAAGAGTATTTATTCTGTTGCTTGCGGCGGTGCTTCTTACTTCCTGCTCCGTAGGGCAGAGCGAAGCATCTCTCAGAAAGAAATCTACAACCTACATAAGTTCGACCATATTTGAGTCGGTTCCAACCTTCGAGGTCACATCAAATGATGTGCATAACGGTGCCTGGGATGACAAGGTGACCAACACCAAGTATGGTGAGAATCTGTCTCCGGACCTGTCCTGGGAAAAGGTGGAGGGCGCTTCCCAGTATGTGGTGGTTATGATCGATGGCGTCTGGCTTCACATGGACGTTTTTACCACCGAGACTTCTCTGGCCGAGGGTGCCATAAAAAGAGGCGAGCGCGGAAATCAGTACGTGGGACCTTATCCGCCAACCGGAACCCACACATATTCTGTATTCGTGTTTGCTCTGAAGAATGATATGGGTAAAGTCCTGCTGGCCTTTGATGCGGGTGGAAACAGCATAGACCGTATATATCAGGAGTTAAATAAGGATAAGGATGGGAACGAGGGAAATGTAATCGCATACGGCAGGCTCGATGGCCATTACACCCACAAAGACTGACAATTCTTCATCACATTTTTATTGACGGAAAAATCAAAGAATGAGAAAATAAAGTGTATTGTTTTTTGATTAATATTCCGGGAGAAGGTTTTGATGAAGAGCTTACGAGCTAAAATGACTATACTGATAGTACTGGTTGTACTGGGAAGTTCTGTTATCATGTCATTCATCAGCTATCAGAGGACGAAGAGCAGTCTGATCGAGCAGCTGGAGGACAACTACGGTGTTGCTGCTCAGAAGTACGCTCTGGAACTTACTTCCTGGATCAACAGAAATGCGACTATTCTGG
>JAFWSY010000171.1 GCA_017519155.1 Eubacterium sp. | reverse complement strand
TGTCTCCTGACTCCTGACTCCTGACTCCCGTCTCCTATCTCTGCTTCTGGCTCTATACTGTTCTTGGCATAGACCATCGGCGGCTCCATCGCCACCATGGCTTCTTCGTAAACCATGCCGGACTGGTAAAGGTGGTTACGGATATCAGAAACAAGGTAGTTTTATCAGAGAAGCTTCCGGAAGCAATGTGCCTTGCCTATGACAGTGAGGCAGGTATTACACCTGAATTCATAGATGAATATGATAAAGCCTTAGAATGGGCAGATGTGATTCTAGCAGGTCCCGGACTTGGAACCGGTGAGGTATCTGAAAAGCTTCTTGATAATGCTATAGAAAAGATAGCTTCAGGACAGCAGCTTGTTATGGATGCGGATGCCCTGAATATTATTTCAAAGAAAGATGCGGGAGAGATTCTCGCTTCTCTTACAAGAAAGCTTGGTTTTGAAAATGTGGTAATAACTCCTCATATCATGGAGATGTCCAGACTCAGAGGGAGCCTTAAAGATAAAACTTCCTTTGATGAAGAAATAAAGACAGCAGGATATGAGAGTAAAATAGATTATATTAAAGATAGTGCCTTTGACGTGGCAAAGCTTTTCTCTGATGATTACGGATGCATATGCATACTTAAGGATGCGCGTACAGCTGTAAGCTGCACAGGCTATCTCTCAGATAAGAAGGAGATGCTCTGCTACATAAATACCACCGGAAACAGCGGTATGTCCACTGCAGGTTCGGGGGATGTGCTGAGCGGTATACTGGCAGGAGTTCTGGCCCAGAACCGCGCAGATCAGATGACAGTTTATGAGGCTTCCTGTCTTGCGGTAAATCTGCATGGAAGAGCCGGAGACCTGGCAAAGGCAGATAAAGGTGAGCATGCACTTCTTGCCGGTGATATAATTGAAGCAATTAATAAAGACTTATTATACCGATAAAAGAGGTAAAAGATAAAATGAAAGAGTCATGTTACAGACGTATCGAAGCAGATATAGATCTGGATGCTATAAGATATAATATCGAAACAGTTAAGAGTCTGAATCCTCCAAAAAGAAAAACACTTCTTGTAATAAAGGCAGATGCCTACGGACACGGAGCTGTGGTTCTGGCAAAGGAAATGGATGATCTGGCAGACTACTTTGCAGTAGCAACTGTGGACGAAGCCCTGGAGCTAAGGGGAGCTGATATAGTAAAGCCGATACTTATCTTAGGCTATACCGATGAGTCTGAATATGAAGATATAATTAATAATGATATAACCATTGCTATCTATGATTATCAGGAGGCTGAGCGTCTCTCGGAGATAGCAGAAGGTCTTGGAAAGAAAGCAAAGGTCCATATCAAGGCAGACAGCGGAATGAGCCGTATAGGCTTTCAGTGTGATGATTTGGGCATCGAAGAGGCTTACAAACTTACTAAATTAAAAGGTCTTGATGTGGAAGGTGTATTTACACATTATGCAAAGGCAGACTATGCAGATAAGTCTGATGCACTTACGCAATTTAGCGCATTTTCCAAATTCGTAAAAGCACTTGAAGATAAGGGTGTTAATTTTAAGATAAGACATATAGATAACAGCGCCGGAGCCATGGAAATACATTCAGATGGCTTTGACATGATGCGTCTGGGTATAGTAATATATGGATTATACCCATCAGAAGAAATTGATAAATCAGTTGTAATTAAACCGGCCATGTCTCTTAAGTCAAGAGTCGTACATGTGAAGGACCTTCCGGCAGGAAGAGGAGTGGGCTATGGTTGGAGCTATGTAACTGAGAAGACCACTAAGGTGGCCACTGTATCAGTGGGCTATGCTGATGGATATCCGAGAGCTCTTTCCAATAAGGGACGTGTTCTGATACACGGACAGTATGCTCCTATAATAGGACGTGTTTGCATGGACCAGATAATGGTGGATGTGACAGATATAAAGGATGCAGACGGACAGAGCAGTGACGGAACAGTTAAGGTGGGAGATGAAGTTGTACTCTTCGGAAAGCAGCGTGAAAACAGCATTTCCGTAGAAGAGGTGGCAGAGCCTGCAAACAGCTTCAACTATGAAGAGGTATGTAATATCAGCCGCCGTGTTCCGAGAGTTTATTTCAGGAATAACGAAGAAGTTTATGAAGTAAATTATCTTAAATAAGGAGATTTATGTTTAAAAAGAAAGACGAAGAACGGGTAGAGGAAGAGATTCTATCCATGGTCGAAGAAGGTCACGAACAGGGCTTCATCGAGGAAGAGGAGGCGGAAATGATTTCCAACATCCTGGACCTTGATGACAAGATAGTCCGGGATATCATGACCAGCAGAAATAAGATATATGCGGTTCCGAAGGAATCTATCATAGGAGATATAATCGAAGAATGTCTCGAGAGCGGATTTTCAAGATATCCTGTGTATGACGAGGACATCGATAATATAGTCGGAGTCCTGCATCTGAAGGATATGACTGCTCAGTATCTGGAGAATCCCGACACTCTGGTGACGGAGGTCATGGATGAGGCTATGTATATCCATCCTACCTATGATATCACCAAGCTTCTCAAGAAGATGCAGAAGGAGAAGAATCATATGGCCATTGTGCTGGACGAGTACGGACAGACCGACGGCCTGGTTACTCTTGAGGATATCCTTGAGGAAATAGTCGGAAATATATGGGACGAGCATGATGAGGAGACAGAGGAAGTCAGCGAGACCTACGGAGACGGCTATCTGGTGGATGGAATGATCAAGCTTCATGATCTGGAGGAACTGATAGAGGATCTGGAATTTCCGGATACGGATATAGAAACTCTGAATGGATTTCTTTTATACAAAGTCGGAAGATTTCCGAAGTTAAATGAGAATATCAAGATAGATTACGGAGGCTATCTGTTCGAGGTTCTTGAGATAGAGGACCGTCTGATCAAATCCGTAAAAATATCTAAAAATGACAATAAGAAAGAAGAGGAAAAATAAATGTCAGGACATTCAAAATTTGCAAATATCAGAGCTAAGAAAGAGAAGAACGATGCTGCTAAGGGTAAGATCTTTACAGTAATAGGAAGAGAAATTGCAGTAGCAGTTAAGGAAGGCGGAGCTAACCCCGACAACAATGCAAAGCTTCGTGATGTAATCGCTAAGGCTAAGGCAAACAACATGCCTAATGATACAATCGAAAGAGGTATCAAGAAGGCTGCCGGCGATCTGGAAAATGTAAACTATTCTTATAACACTTATGAGGGATACGGCCCGGGCGGAATCGCTATCATCGTAAAGTGCCTTACAGACAACAATAACAGAACAGCAGGAAATGTAAGAAGCGCATTTACCAAGGGTGGCGGAAGCATCGGTGTTTCAGGCTGCGTTTCTTATATGTTTGATGAGAAGGGACAGATCATCATCGATAAGGAAGAGACAGATATGGAAGCAGACGACATGATGATGTTTGCTCTGGATGCAGGCGCAGAGGATTTCTCAGATGAAGAGGATTCATATGAGATCATTACAGATCCTGCAAGCTTCTCAGCAGTAAGAGACGCATTTGAGAAAGAAGGAATCAAGATGGCTTCAGCTGAAGTAACAATGATTCCTCAGAATTATGTATCTGTAGCTTCAGAAGAGGATCAGAAGAACCTTGACAGAATCCTGGATCTTCTGGAAGCAGATGACGATGTACAGGATGTTTATACAAACGTGGAATAAAAAATGACTATTTGCGTTGATACAGAATATATAGCAGAACGCAAGCTTGCTTGCAGTGATGCTGTATATTCTGGATCTCCTGCGAAGCAGGAATTGTTAATAGCAAATAGAATATTAAATGTTTAAAAGAAAAGGGGGACGGTATATGAACAGATTTGTAGTTACTATCGCAAGAGAATATTGCTCCGGTGGACAGAAGATAGGACAACGTCTGGCTGATGAACTTGGAGTAAACTGTTACAACAGTGAGATGTTCAGACTTGTTTCAAACAACGAAAACATGAGAGACGATGTGGTTTCTCATGACGACAGGATAAAAGATACCTCTCTCTTTGATGTGGCAAAGGAAGTGTATCATGATCCACTTCCGGATCCAAATGTGGATGATGTGCTTACCACTAAGTTTGAGGGCGACGACATGAAGCTTATCAGAGACCTCTATGATTATCAGTCAGAGATCATTACTGAGCTTGCTTCAAGAGAGTCCTGCGTAATCGTTGGAAGATGCGCAAATTATATACTTAGAAATAATCCGGATGCTATTAATGTATTTGTTCATGCACCTATCGGCTTTAAGCTGAAGCGTGCATCCTCAAAGCATTATATGCCGGAAAATGAGCTTAGAAACTACCTTATGAAGGTGGATGAGAGAAAGGCTGATTATTATTTCAAGTATACAGGATGTGAGTGGACGGATATAAAAAACTATGACCTTTCACTGGATACCTCCATGCTGGGAATCAGCGGCTGTGTCGATCTTATAAAGAAATTCATCGAGATAAAACAAGGGTTATATTGATCATAATCAGTAATGATTATTGTTGATATTTATCAAGGATTTTTCTATTCAAAACAGAAAGTTTTTGGTATAATAAAAGAAGGATTTTAAAGGCTTGTTGTTTGACATACGGAGGGGTGCAGTATGAAGAAAATAGCTTATATAGCTTCTGAATGTGTACCGTTTATCAAGACCGGAGGTCTTGCTGATGTAGTAGGTACATTACCAAAGAAGTTTGATAGAAATGAATATGATGTCCGTATCATAATGCCGAACTATATGTGTCTGCCTGAGAAGTATAGGAGCAAGATGAAATATCTGACACATTTCCATATGGACATAGGCTGGAGACAGCAGTATGTAGGTGTTATGTATATGGAGTATGAAGGAGTGCCGGTATATTTCATAGATAATGAGTACTACTTCAACGGCTTCAATATCTATGGAGATGTTAAATGGGATATAGAGAAGTACTGCTATTTCTGTAAGGCAGCGCTTTCCATACTTCCCAGCATAGGCTTCAGACCTGACATAGTTCACTGTCATGACTGGCAGGCCGGACTTGTACCTGTATATCTTAAAACTCTTTTTGCAAGCAATCCATTCTATCAGGGAATCAAGTCGGTTATGACTATTCATAACCTTCAGTTCCAGGGGCGCTGGGATATAAAGACCATCCAGGAGTACTCGGGACTTCCGACTGAACTGTTTACACCTGATAAGCTGGAAATGCATAAGGACGCAAGTATGCTTAAGGGCGGTCTGGTTTATGCAGACAAGATAACAACCGTTTCAAATACCTATGCACACGAGATTCAGACACCTTATTATGGTGAGGGACTTGACGGACTGCTTCAGGCAAGATGGCAGAGTCTCTGGGGCATAGTAAATGGAATCGATTACGATATATTTAATCCTGCAAAGGATGAGAAGATAGCCTGCAAATATAATCTTAGAAATTATAAGAAGAATAAGGTTAAGAACAAGCTTGCACTTCAGAAGGAACTCGGACTTCCTGAGGATGAAAATGTCTACATGATGGGTATCGTATCAAGACTTACAGATCAGAAGGGTCTTGACCTTATCGATCATATCATGAACGATATAATGACTGACGGAACCCAGCTTGTGGTTCTCGGAACCGGTGACAGGCGTTACGAGGAAATGTTCAAGTATTATGAGGGCTTCCATCCGGCAAAGCTTTCAGCCAATATATATTTCAGTGATGAGCTGTCACATAAGATATATGCAGGCTGTGATTCAATACTTGTTCCTTCAAGATTTGAGCCTTGTGGTCTTACACAGCTTATGGCTCTCAAGTATGGTTCACTTCCGATAGTTCGTGAAACAGGAGGACTTAAGGATACAGTACAGCCGTACAATGAATATGACGGAACAGGAACCGGCTTCAGCTTTGCAAACTATGATGCAAGAGAACTTCTGAATACTATTAATTATTCAAAACAGATATTCTTCGATAAGAAGGATGACTGGTATGCAATGATGAAGAGGGCTATGGAGCAGGATTACAGCTGGGATCAGAGCGCAAAGATATACGAAGAATTATATTCACAGCTTTAAAGTTAGTATTCTAAGGCTTCCTCTCTTTAGGGGAAGCCTTTTCATTATTTATTACATTTTCCATAAGAGGAAAGATTAAGGTGGCAATACATAAATGGCATACGATGGAATAGTAGTTAGCAGCATAATAAAAGAAATAAATGATGCATGTAACGGTGGAAGGTGTATCAAGATACAGCAGCCGGAGGCAGAGATTATCACACTTACCATAAAGGGCTTCAAAGGTCAGACCAAGATATATATTTCGGTAAATGCGTCGCTGCCCATAGTTTATATAGCAGACTCACTGCCGGTAGCACCGCTTCAGGCTCCGGCCTTCTGCATGCTTCTCAGAAAACATCTGGGAAACGGAAGACTGGTCACAGTGAAGCAGCCGGGCTTCGACAGAATATTTGATTTTGTATTCGAACATATGGATGAGATGGGGGATATATCCGAGAGACATCTCATTGTGGAGATAATGGGAAGACAGAGTAATATCATTCTGGCGGATTCAAAGTATCAGATAATAGACTGTCTCAAGAGAGTCACACCGGACCTGAGTCTTGCGCTTGAAACCGATGATGATAAAAAGGCAAGGATTCTTTATCCGGGGAAAGAGTATACTGCTCCGGATAGTCAGGGGAAGATAAATCCTCTGGAAAGCTTCGGCAGGGATACATATGAAAGCGTGGTACTTGCTAAGGGAGGACAGGTCTCTAAAGCAGTATTTGGTACACTGTCAGGCTTCTCCAAGGCATTTGCCGAGGAAATCATATACAGAGCCGGTATAGACGGACGTAAGACCGTAGGAGAGCTTCTCGGCGATGAGAAGGACCGTCTGTACGAAACTATAGAAAAGAGTATAGGAGATATCAGAGAAGGCCGCTATGCTCCGTGTATAGCCTATGTGGATGGCGCTCCAAAGGATTATCACTGCATGATGTTGTCCATGTATAATACTTCCTCCTTTACAGGAGAGACCGGAGACGTGGAAAGCTCCATGTCAAAGCTTCTTGTTTATTTCTACAGCAATAAGCAAAGGAGTATAAATATCAGGGCCAAGTCTCAGGATATGAGAAAGCTGCTTCAGGGTGCCATCGAGCGTACCACCAGGAAGCTTGATCTGCAGAGAGAACAGCTGAAGTCTGCAGAGGACAGAGATAAGTACAGAATCTACGGTGAGCTGCTGAATACCTACGGCTATAATGTCAGCGAGGACCAGGAATCTCTTACTTGCATTAATTACTATGACAATCAGGAAATCACCATTCCGCTGGATAAGGATTTAAGCGTCAGGGAGAATTCGGTTAAGTACTTCAATATCTATAACAAAAAGAAGAGAACCTATGAGGCTCTTACGGATTTTGTAAAGAAGACCGAGAGTGATCTTGATTATCTGCTTTCC
Organism: Eubacterium sp.; assembly: GCA_017519155.1. Taxonomy (GTDB): domain Bacteria; phylum Bacillota; class Clostridia; order Lachnospirales; family Lachnospiraceae; genus Eubacterium_Q. The sequence goes on along the minus strand of JAFWSY010000171.1, from coordinate 474 downwards.
GCAAAACACAGTCTGGAGATAGCCGAAAATGAAGCGGATATAGAAGAGATAAGAAGTGAGCTTGTGGCTTCCAATATACTTAAGAAGCAGAAGAAAAAGGGCGATAGAAAGACAGAGACAGGCAAGCCGTTACATTTTATATCCAGCGACGGCTACGACATATATGTGGGCAAGAACAATATCCAGAACGAGAAGCTTACCTTCTCAGTGGCAACGGGAAAGGATATATGGTTCCATGCCAAGAAGATTCCCGGCTCACATGTCATTGTGAAGCTTAAAGAAGGGGACGAAAAACTGGAGGATCTTCCGGACAGAGTATTTGAAGAGGCGGCATCCCTTGCAGCGTATTACTGCTCGGCAAAGGATGCTCCGAAGGTTGAGATAGACTACACAGAGAGAAAGAATCTTAAGAAACCGCCTGGAGCAAATCCCGGCTACGTGATATATCACACCAACTACTCCATGATGGCAGTG
>JAFWSY010000170.1 GCA_017519155.1 Eubacterium sp. | reverse complement strand
GGCCACCAGATATTTGTCAGCACCACTGATAATGAACTTTTTAATCTTATTTTTGATGCCTTTATCTCCAATAAACTGTTCGCCGTCAAAGCTTAAAATATATTTCTTTCTAAAAAGCCTTAAATACAGCATTCCAATTATAGGAATGGAGCCTGCAGTTAAGCCGGCGGTTCAGGTCGCAAAAGAATCATCGGGAAGAGTCCTCGTTATGGCGACTCCTGTTACCATCAGAGAAAACAAGCTTCATACCCTTCTGGAAAGAGTTGATACAGAGCACAGAGTTGATCTGCTTCCTATGCCGAGTCTGGTGAGATTTGCGGAAGAAGAACTCTTTGATGGTGAAGAGGTTGATACCTATATAGAAGAACAGATAGCTGTATTTGATAAAAGCAGATACAGCGAACTTGTGCTGGGATGTACGCATTTTAACTACTTCAAACCCGGACTTAAGAAGGCATTTGGTAATAATATTCAGATGATAGACGGAAATGATGGAACAGTGAGACATCTGGCAGAGGTACTGGGTTTAAAAGAAACCCCTGTAGACGAAATAGACTTTGAAAACAGAGTCGGCAGGATAACTTATCTTGGTTCCGGACGTCCGGCTACCGAGGAAGAACTGCGTAAAATAATCAGACTCCATGAACGTCTGGAGCTTGTCAGAAATATATGAGTTATTAGTGACGGTTCTCGTAGACTGGTTTTGAAACTCATATCTTAATACGGAGATATAATGATGATAAATGATGTATTGAAAATAGGAAATGAAACCTTTACTTCAAGATTCTTTCTCGGTTCAGGAAAGACATCCAGATATACTGAGGAGCTGATCAGTTCTGCTGTAAAGGATGGAGGAGTAGAATTAATATCCGTAGCAATAAAGACGTTGGATACAGAGGATGATCCCATCAGGATGATTCCCGAAAATGTAAAGATACTTCCTAATACTCTTGGTGCATCCACTGCAGAAGAGGCTATTGAAATGGCCATAACTGCAAGGGACAGAGGCCTGGGAAATATGATCAAGATAGAGATAATGAATGATTCCAAGTATCTTCTTCCGGATAATAATGAAACCATAAAGGCCACATCGGAGCTTGCAGATAAAGGCTTTGATGTTATTCCTTATATCTATCCAAGTCTGCCCATATGTAAGCTTCTGAGAGATGCGGGAGCAGCAGCAATAATGCCCCTTGCTTCTACCAGTGGTTCAAATAAGGGTTTGGCTACCAGAGATTTTATTCAGGTACTTCTTCATGAGATAAACCTTCCAATCATAGTTGATGCCGGAATAGGAAGACCTTCACAGGCATGTGAAGCTATGGAGATAGGCTGTGCAGGAGTAATGGCAAATACAGCCCTTGCAAGTGCCGCAAATCAGCATCTGATGGCCAACGCATTTAAGTATGCTATTATGGCCGGAAGAGAAGCGTATCTGTCAGGCAGTGAGCTTCAGTCAGAGAATATAATTATTTAAGGGTTATATGAATCAAGAATCTCATATCTGCGGAAGAAGATAAGATACATCAGAAATGAAATTATAAAACCAGATATTACACCGCCCAGATGTGCATAAGCATCTATGGACGAATCACCGAATCCGGGAAGAAGAACCATTATCAGAGCAAAGATAATTCTGGGAATGGGAAATGTTTTCCGGGTTCTTTTATCTATAGCAAAAATGATCATAGCACCCAGAATTCCGCAAATGGCACCGGAGGCACCTACGGATACCGGGAAACTGCCTTTCTTAAGATCCATATACATGGAAAGAAGATTGCCGCATATGCCGGAAAGTAAATAGATTATTATATATCTTATCCTGCCGAAATATGCTTCGACATACTGTCCCATGGCCACAAGAGCTATGCTGTTGCTGACTATGTGATTGATTCCGAAGTGAAGAAACATAGAGGTTACAAGACGATACCACTGTCCGTTTTCAAGAATATATGGCGTATAAGCTCCGCCCATTTTTAGGATGATTTTGGTGTCATCTTCGCCGTGCAAAGCAACTTCGATAAAAAAAACTAATATATTTAACCCCAGGATAATAAATGTAACTATGGGTTTGAATTCATTTTCTTGTCTTTCCTCCATGAAGCCTCCGAATAATTAACTATTGACATTAATAAAACAGTAAGATATATTTAACTGTTGTTAATATATAGTATTATATCATAAATATAGTATAGTAGAAAGAGGTATCAAAGTGGCAAAGAAAATCGGACGAAATGATCCATGCTGGTGTGGAAGCGGCAAAAAATATAAGGGCTGTCATGAGGAATTTGACAGAAAAATAGAAATGATAAGACTTAAGGGACATAAGGTTCCTCCTCATGAGATAATCAAGACACCTGAACAGATTGCGCTCATTAAGGAAAGTGCAAAAGTTAATGTAGAATGCCTTGATGTTGTAGCTGATAAGATTGCAGTTGGAATGAGCACAGAGGATATAAACAAGATAGTAAACGAATTGTGCAAGAAACACGGCGCTATACCTGCTCCTCTGAATTACGAAGGCTTCCCAAAGAGCGTATGTACTTCAATAAATGATGCAGTGTGTCACGGTATCCCCAGTGAGGATGAAATACTTCAGGACGGAGATATAATAAATGTAGACTGCTCAACCATACTTAATGGATATTTCTCAGATTCGTCACGTATGTTTATGATGGGAAATGTATCCGAAGAAGCCAAGACTCTTGTACAGACAGTAAAAGAGTGTGTAGAACTTGGACTTAAAGAGGTTAAGCCATGGGGCTTCTTAGGAGATATGGGACAGGCAGTGAATGATCATGCAAAAGCTGCAGGCTATTCAGTAGTTCGCGAGATCGGCGGACACGGAGTAGGAATAGAGTTCCACGAAGAACCATGGGTAAGCTACGTTACCAGACGGGGAACAGATATGCTCATGGTACCCGGAATGATGTTTACCATAGAGCCTATGGTGAATATAGGAGACCCGGATATATTTATAGATGAAGATAATGGCTGGACCGTCTACACAGAAGACGGCTCACTTTCTGCACAGTGGGAGATACAGGTACTTGTAACCGAAGACGGCTACGAAGTAATCTCCTGGTAAAACAAAAAAAGGTGACACTTTGAACCAGGTTCAAAGTGTCACCTTTTTTGTAAGCCTAATAACCAATCGACCAATTAAGCTATGTCAGTATCGAGGTCTTCGGTACGTCACGTCTTACATTTTCTGTGAAGACGTTATCTATTGCATTAACGATGTTATTATCGATTTCACCCTTAATAACCATATCTCTCATTATTGAGATGGCCTGTTCGTGAGAGAATCCTGTTTTATATGCTCTCTCTTCAGTAAGTGCCTGATAGATATCGCAGCAGGTCATGAGTCGTTCCTCATGTGACAGCTGATCGGCTACGAGACCAAATGGATAACCGGTTCCGTTAAGCTTCTCATGATGGTGAGAAGACCAGAGTACGATATCATCCATATTCTTATTATTTATATGCTTAAGTATATCGTAGGTATAATAAGCATGCTGCTTCATAAGCTCGAACTCATAATCGTTCAGTTTTGCAGGTTTCTGAAGTATAGAGTTGCTTATCATGAGCTTGCCGATATCATGAAGTGCTCCGGCAAGGTAGTATTTGGTTCTTTTCTCTTCAGAGAAGTTATAGAAATCAGCCATGGCGGCACATTTTTCAGCTACTCCAGTGGAATGCTTACAGGTATAGTGTGACTTGTAATCCACTATACGGGCGATCAGTGTAGCGAGGTTAACAACCTCCTGAGCTGAGTATTCATCATTGAAATGCTTGGTAGCCTTTCTCAGATAATTATCCACGTGAGTAACATCAAGGGCTACAAGATGCTTCATCTTGAAACTCTTACAGAAGGTCGCAGAGATCTCTCTTGAAAACAACCTTCCAGCATTTGATTGTACGAAATATATGATTGCACCGTGATTCTCTCTGCTTGAGCTTGTGAGATCATAGGTATTATCTATTGTATCGGCAAGATGGATGATCTGAGCCTTGATAGGCGTTCTGTCATAGGTACGTCCCTGCGGACCTGAACCATCTGCATTCTCATGATGAAGAAGAAGTACATCTCTGTTATTGGTTCTGAAAGGCATAAACTTGGTGTTACGCTCTCCGATAATACATCTTCTAGCATTGTAATCGTGAATTGAATAGCTCTCGCCTTCATTATACTTTTTATATTCCAGCTCTTCTTGATTTACTTCGGTAAGGGCATTATCATGAAGAATAGAAAAAGCAGCCAGATCAATAAGTTCATCGGATGAAAGTCCGAGGCTT
>JAFWSY010000011.1 GCA_017519155.1 Eubacterium sp. | reverse complement strand
TTCAACTGTTGCTGAAGGATCGATAGCTGACTTATCAGCAAGGAAAGCAGCCATATCAGCATAGTTTCCATTGTTGATCTGTGTAGCAAGACCATTTACATATGTCTGGAATACTTCGTTCTTAGCAACGAAGTCGGTCTCAGCGTTAACTTCAACTGCAACTGCGCTCTTGCCATCCTCGGATACAAGAACCTTGGAAATGCCTTCTGCAGCGATACGGCCAGCCTTCTTCTCTGCCTGAGCAAGACCCTTCTTACGAAGGAATTCTACTGCACCATCAAAATCGCCATCTGTTTCTGTAAGAGCCTTCTTACAGTCCATCATTCCGGCACCGGTCATTTCTCTAAGTTTCTTTACGTCTGCAGCTGAAATTGCCATTATTATATCCTCCTATATTATCGTAGATTCTCTATTAATTACTCTGCATCCTCTGCTGCTGTCTCTTCTACTGCCTCTTCTGCCTCCTCAGCCTCTGCCTCAGCATCAGACTCTGTAGCACCTTCATTAGCCTCGATAACAGCATCTGCAAGCTTAGAAACGATAAGCTTTACAGCACGGATTGCATCATCATTTCCCGGAATTACATAATCAAGATCATCCGGATCACAGTTTGTATCTGCTATACCGATAAGAGGAATTCCAAGTGCATGTGCCTCCTGTACGCAGATTCTTTCCTTATGAGGATCTACTACGAAGATAACGTCAGGGAGCTTCTTCATGTTCTCGATACCACCAAGGTTCTTCTGAAGCTTCTCCATTTCCTTCTTGATGTTAACTACTTCCTTCTTAGGAAGAACGTCAAATGTACCATCCTCTTCCATCTTCTTATACTTCTTAAGAGTTTCGATTCTGGACTGGATTGTCTTGAAGTTTGTAAGCATACCACCGAGCCATCTCTGGTTTACAAAGTACATACCACATCTCTCAGCTTCTGTCTGAATAGAATCCTGAGCCTGCTTCTTTGTACCAACGAAAAGAACTGTACCACCGTTAGCTACAGCATCAAATACTGCCTTGTAAGCTTCATCCATCTTACCAACTGTCTTCTGAAGGTCGATGATGTGGATACCATTTCTCTCTGTGTAGATGAACTCATCCATCTTAGGGTTCCATCTTCTTGTCTGGTGACCGAAGTGAACACCTGCCTCAAGTAACTGTTTCATTGAAATAACGCTCATAATGTACCTCCTGGTTTTTTCTTCTGTGGACTTAGCTTTTAAATGCGACACACTGTCTGTATGATTCATTTGATCATTGAGCGTAGACAGCACCATGCATTTAAATCCACATGTATTTTATTACGGACTATCAGGCATGCAAAATACACCCGATTAAAGTCGCGCAACGCATATAATAACATAAGAAAAACCCCATTGCAAGGGGTTTTTCCATGTAAAATGTAACAGATTCTATAATTTTTCTATTCTTTACTGTCCTTCAGTCATAAGGATCTTAACTATATCCTCATACTTACTTCCGGCTTTTATTTTGAAGGTTCCTACATGAAGCTTTGAGTCATAATCATTTTCCACAAGCCATTCATTGAACTTTGTAGCGGAATCAACCAGTCCTGCTTCTTCAAGAAGTGCTGCTATTTCCTCAGAGCCCATACCTGAAGTAACTGTGATTTCCTTGTCTCCGTCAGAAGTCTTTGCTTCTTCCTTCTTTTCTGTGGTATCTTCCTTCTTCTCAGTAGTCTCTTCTTTCTTTTCGGTAGTTTCTTCCTTCTTTTCTGTAGTAGCCTCAGTTGTAGCTTCAGTTGTTTTCTCTGTAGTCTTTTCCGTAGTAGCCTCTGTTGTCTTCTCAGTAGTCTTTTCGGTTGTAGCTTCTGTGGTCTTCTCAGTGGTCTTTTCGGTTGTAGCCTCAGTAGTCTTCTCTGTAGTCTTCTCGGTTGTTGCCTCTGTAGTCTTTTCAGTGGTTTTCTCAGTTGTAGCTTCTGTGGTCTTCTCTACATCTTTCTCAGTAGTTGCCTCTGCCACAATCTTTGTATTGTCAGAACCGGAAGCATTTTTTCCAGTAGTTGTATATGCTCCATACATGGTAGCTGCGCCGATAAGAATTCCGATTCCGATTCCTCTAAGCAAGTATTTCCTGTTCATTCTATATCTCCCTTAAGATTCTTCGTTCCTGTCAGAAGGATTTAAGCCTTCTGATTATCAATAACTGACTTGACTTCTTCAACACCAACACCAATTACCTTGGATATTTCGATAATGCTGAAGCCTGCATTATACATAGCAAGTATATTGCCCTCCTCATCACCTTCAGTTATGTCTATTCCTTCTCTGTCGAGCATCTCCTGAAGACTTGGAGCATCATCCTCCTCGTCATCATTTTCGTCTTCATCATCTTCGTAGTCTTCATCGTCATCTTCATCAGACTCTTCAACTTCATCAGACTCATCTTCTGAATCAGAATCATCTTCAGCTTCGTCAGAATCTTCTTCAGCTTCATCGTCATCTTCGTCTTCTTCAGGCTCTTCAGAATCTTCTTCAGCTTCAGACTCTTCCTCAGCGTCCTCAGCTTCAGCTTCTTCCTCAGCCTCTTCTACAGCAGCCTCTGTCTCTTCTTCAGCTTCCTCAGCTGTATCCTCTACAGCTTCCTCTGCCTCAGATACTGCTGCAACTACCGCAGACATAGCTGCAGGCTCCTGCTCAAGAAGCTCCTCTATCTCAGACTTCTTAGCATCAAGCTTGGACATGAGTTCATCTATCTCTGATCTCATTCCATCAAAGTCTTTATCATATTCGTCTATTTCATCCTTGATCTTCTCAAGTCTGTCAGTTTCTTTCTTAAGCTTATCCAGACCTGCCTTATACTCATCAATAAGTCCGAGAGAAGTCTTAATGTCCTTCTCCTTTTCAGAAACCTTCTTGTATATCTCTTCTATCTCAGTCTTATTCTTCTCTATATCAGCAGTAACTTCATCATAATACTCTTCCATCTTCTTGGTATTCTCTGAAGCTCTGTCATCTATACCCTTGATATTTTCATCGATTTTTTTAGAAATAGTCTTATCACTTTTCTTTATTTCATCGGTTATTGCATTACTTATATTCTTACTTACAGTTTCCTTGATCTTCTTTTTGCTGTACTCATTAAGATAATTATCTGTAAGCTTCTTAAGCTTTTTCTTGTCGTTCTCTGTAAGTTCATTACCTACAAAAGTCACGTTTTTCTCTGTCTCTTCTCCACTATCTTCTCCTTCCGGAGTCAGTACGAAACTGATGATGATAGCAAGAACGCCAACGACTAATAAAATAATAATTGTAGCATTCATTACCTTTCCCCTTCCACTTAGCTATAATAAGGATATTCCTTTAATAAAAGAAAGTGTCGGCAGTTTTTAAACCACCGACACACAGTATAACACGTTGACATAACGTAAATCAAGCTACTATTCACAGAAGATAAAATTTTTTACTAACCGGCGCGTCTGCTTGCAGACGCGTATGTTAGTAAAAAATATTATCTCCTGCGATTCAGCTAACGATTACAAAGTGATCGTTGGTCCGAGCAAAGCGAGGATGCGTTCTGCAAAGCAGAACCAAGACTTGCGTAGCAAGGCTTTCATATTACGAAGTAATATGGCACAGCAGGAGTTGAATATCCTATTTATTTTTCTACTCTTCCTCTATCTTTTCTGTATACCCGCAGGTTGCATCCATACATGCTGCCTTCTTACCTTTTACAACCATCATCTTGCCGCACTTTGGACATTTCTTATCAATCGGCCTGTTCCATGACATAAACTCACATTCAGGATAATTGATACATCCGTAGAACGGACGGCCCTTCTTGGTATTTCTTCTCACCATGTCCGAACCGCATTCAGGACATTTTACACCGATCTTCTCGAAGTAAGGCTTGGTGTTTCTGCAGTTAGGGAAGTTCGGGCATGCAAGGAATTTGCCGTAAGCACCATACTTGATTACCATGTTGGCGCCGCATTCCTCACAGATCTCATCTGTAGTTTCATCAGCTATTTTGATCTTCTCAAGACTTACACTGGCATTCTTTATCTCATTCTCAAGGTCCGGATAGAAGTTTCTTACAACAACCTTCCAGTCGATATCGCCTTCACCTATGGAGTCCAGAAGAGATTCCATATTTGCGGTAAAGTCCACGTCTACTATCTCAGGAAATGCGTTGGTCATGATTCTGTTTACCGCTTCTCCGAGCTCTGTAATATACAGATTCTTCTGTTCCTTTGTAATATATCTTCTATTTAAAAGTGTAGAGATAGTCGGAGCATATGTTGAAGGACGGCCGATTCCATTTTCCTCCATTGTCTTTACAAGAAGTGACTCCGTATAGTGGGCAGGAGGTTCTGTAAAATGCTGTTTTGCCTCTACCTTATCCAGCTTCAGGATATCACCTGTATTGATTCCGCTGAGGTTTGTTGTCTTAACCTTGTCCTCTTCTGTGCTGTATACATTCAGATAACCTGCAAAGCTTACTGTGCTTTCGGAACACTTAAGTGTCTCTCCTGCTGCTTCTACAGTTACTGTGAATATATCATATACAGCCGGCTTCATTCTGCTGGCAACAAATCTTTCATATATAAGCTTATACAGCTTGTACTGCTCTGCTGAAACGTGAGGCTTGATGGATGCAGGAGTTCTTGTCACGTCTGTTGGACGTATAGCCTCGTGGGCATCCTGAATCTTCTTACCCTTATCGTTGTCCTTTACATTTTCTTCATCAGCCACATACTCAGCGCCGAAATTATCCTTGATGTACTGTCTTACATTTCTGTCTGCTTCCTCAGATACACGTGTGGAATCAGTTCTCAGATATGTTATAAGACCTACAGTTCCCTCGCCCTTTATCTCAACACCTTCATAGAGCTGCTGAGCAACTCTCATGGTCTTGGATGTAGCGAAGTTAATTCTGCTGGCAGCTGTCTGCTGTAGTGTACTTGTGGTAAATGGAACAGGAGCCTTCTTGCATCTCTGACTCTTCTTTATATCACTTACCTTGAACTCAGCCTTTTCCAGCTTATCCTTAAGCGCATCAGCTGTCTTCTGATCCTTGATGTCCTTCTTGAGACCGAACAGTGCCGAAGCTCTCTGTCCCGGAACCTTAAGATATGTATCTATGGTCCAGTACTCTTCCGGAATGAAATCATTTATCTCACTCTCTCTGTCTGAGATCATCTTCAGTGCAACTGACTGAACTCTTCCTGCAGAAAGACTTCTCTTACCCAGCTTCTCCCACAGAAGCGGACTAATCTCATAACCCACAAGTCTGTCTAATACTCTTCTAGCCTGCTGGGCATCAACGAGATCCATATCAATATTTCTTGCATTTTTAAGCGACTGCTTAACTGCATTTTTTGTTATTTCGTTAAATGTAATTCTCTTATATGCGCCTTCCTGAAGCTTCAGTGCTACAGAAAGATGATAAGAGATAGCCTCACCCTCACGATCCGGGTCAGTTGCGAGATATACAAAATCCGACTTCTTTGTAGCCTTTTTAAGTGAAGCTACAAGATCACCCTTTCCTCTTATGGTTATATAATGAGGTTCAAAATCATTTTCCTTATCTATTCCCATACTGCTTCGTGGAAGGTCTCTTACATGTCCTTCAGAAGCTATTACTTCATAATTCTTTCCCAGAAATTTCTTTATGGTTTTTGCTTTTGTCGGCGATTCGACGATCACTAAATTCTTTGACATAACCCCTCCGGTTAATCCTAAATCATAAAAAACTTATGCAAAGTGAGCTTAATAACAACTCACTGAATCGGTACTATACAACAAAAATATTTCAATTGCAAGTATTCTTTCCGGAGAGAATATAATAACTTTGCTCCACCACTCTCACATACCCCAGATCAGTAAGCACCTTCATCTGATGGAGTGTGTCAGTTATATTCATATCATTTATGCGTATCAGATTATCTATAAATACCGGTTCAAATCCCAGAACTGACAGGAGCTTTTTCTGTTTTTCATTTAATGGCGCCCTCGGCTGATCAACTACCTTCTGACTGCTTTTCTCTGTAGCGGCCTCATCTCTTTTCGTACCTGTGGATTTGTAGAATTCATCCGGTCCGAACATATATATAAGTATGTCTGCAGGACTGTCAGCAAGTATCGCACCCTGTTTTATAAGATTATTGGTTCCCTTAGACAACATGTCCGTCACCCGTCCCGGCACGGCAAAAACATCCTTGTTCTGTTCCAAAGCAAAGTCCGCTGTGATAAGAGTTCCGCTCCTGAGGGCTGCCTCCACCACAAGCACTGCATCCGACAGGCCGCTTATTATTCTGTTTCTTGCCGGAAAATGTATCGATACGTGAGCCTCTCCCGGCTCATACTCCGACAGAATAAGCCCTTTCTCACACATTTCCAGAAATATATCATAGTTAGTCTGGGGATAACATATATCCACACCGCCACCAAAGACAGCAATGGTATTACCACCTGATTCAAGAGCCGCCTGATGAGCCATGGCATCAATCCCCATGGCCATTCCGCTTATAATGGTAAAGCCTTTTCTGGAAAGGGACTTTGAAAATTCATCCGCCATGGTAACGCCGTAGTGCGTAGGTCTTCTGCTGCCGATGACACCGAGCCCGTTTTCATAATCAAGAAGTTCCGTTCTTCCTCTCATGAAAAGTGCTAGAGGTGGCGCCGAAATACACGCAAGTCTTTCAGGATAATCAGGGTCATCCAGGGTTACGATCTTTATATTTTTTCTTTCAGCTTCGGAGAGCAGTCTGTCCAGCCATCTGTCCTCATTATCGTTTACTATTTCTTCCATGGTGGAGGCTTTAATTACATGTTTCTCCAGCAGTCTTCCAACTTCCTCCGAGTTCTTCTTCAGTGCTTCATATGCAGAGACCGCATTTCCGAAAAGCCGTATCAGCTTTGTTCTGTCATAAGTTCTGAAGGTCTTTATATGATTCAGCCACAGAAGACAGTTTCTTTCATTTTTTTCCATAGCTACCTCCAGTCCTCAGAGACCTTGGTATCATTTCTGAAAAATGCGGCCTCTTCTATATCATGTGTACTTACATCTTCTCTTCCCTCTATATCAGCTATGGTCCTGGCCAGTCTCAGCAGCTTAAAATATCCCCTGGCGCTTATATCGCTGCTCTCATAGATGTTATGAAGCAGCTGTCTCTCACTTTCTCCCAAAGGGATATATTCATCTATCTTTTTCTGAGGTATCTCGGAATTAAAACTAAAGGCTTCATTTTTATAACGCTCCCTTTGTATCTCAATAGCTCTTTCAATCTGCTTCCTGGCACTTAAGGAATCCATACCTCTTTCCTCTGAAAACAGCTGATCCAGACGTACAGGCTTAACCTCTATCCTTATATCTATCCTGTCCATAATAGGATGGCTTATCCTGTTACGGTAATGATAGATCTCAGAAGCAGAACACCTGCACTTATTTCTGTCAGGAAAGAAGCCACAGGGACAGTTATTTCTGGCTGAAACCAGCATGAAGCTGGCAGGATACGTATATGCACCCCTAAGCCTGGATATAGTTACGACCTTATCTTCCATAGGCTGTCTTAAGCTTTCGATTACATTTCTCTGATACTCGGGAAATTCATCCAGAAAAAGAACCCCCCGGTCCGCAAGACTCACCTCTCCTGGCTTCGGACTGGGACCTCCTCCCAGAAGAGCTGCTTCTGTAACATTCTGGCCGGGACTTCTAAAGGGTCTCTTACTCATGAGGCCTTCCGACAGATCCAGGGCACCTGCCACACTATATATCTTCGTAAGTTCCAGCTTCTCTTCATAAATAAGTTCAGGCATGAGCTCAGGGATACATTTGGCGATCATAGACTTGCCGGAGCCGGCTGCACCGGTGAGAATAACATTATGGAATCCCGCCACCGCTATTATGATGCCCCGCTTCATTACTTCCTGTCCTCTGATATCCCCCAGATCATAGGTGAACGAATCCCGTAGATTTTTAACTACGGGTGGCGCAGTGAAAGTTTCGCCCCATACATTTTTCAGCAGGATATTAATAATGTCCGAAAGCTCAGTAACAGGAATTATCTCCACACCCTTTATAAAAGTCGCTTCGTAGCAGTTACTGATGGGAAGCACCACCCTTTTGATTCCCTGCTTCACAGCAGCATCAACAATAGGAAGTACACCGCCGGTGGGCAGAATACTCCCGTCCAGCCCCAGTTCACCAAGAAAAAGAGTCTGCTCCAGTTCCTTATAAAACTTCTCTGAAAAAACAAAACAGCCCATAGCAATGAGAATGCTGGTGGCAATGGCCGTATCAAATCCGGTGCCATCCTTTCTAACATCCCCGGGCGACAGATTCACGGTTATCTTCCTTGAAGGAACAGGATAACCGCTGTTTTTGAGTGCGGTTCTGACTCTGTCTGCAGCCTCCCTGACTGAAGACGACAGATACCCCACAAGACTCAGCCCCGGCAGACCCATACTGATATCAGATTCCACAGAGATCAGCATACCGTCTATTCCAAGAGCTACACCACTATAGATTTTTGAATACACTTGAGGCTCCTTTCAGCCTCTTCGGATAACGCATAATAATCATAGCTTTATCCATATGAATAGTCAAGCCGGCATTTCATAAAAAAAGATGACAGTTTTTTATCAGGTGAAAAATTGTCATCAAATAAGGTGACAGTTGAACCAGGTTCAAACTGTCGCCAATTTTATGTAAACCAATTGTTTCATTATGTGACACTTTGAACCTGGTTCAACTGTCACATAATTGATTTTAATAGTTGAAGTATACGAGGTCGTCGGCAGCGGGACCGGTAAGGGATACGCTGTCAGCGTAGATAACCGGGCCTTCTCCCTGGAATTCAGGATAGAACTCTTTCTGTATCTTGCCTTCAACTATGATCCAGTCTCTGTCCTTAAGGGTTGATGCACCCTTATAGTAAGTCTTAAAGCCGATAAATGCGATATCATTCGCACAGCAGGTCATGGCAAAACGTCCCGGAACGAATTCTGTATCTCCGTAATTGGATGGTCTATGTGCCTGGGCCTTGAACTTGATATTCTTGCCAACGTATTTGTCAGGATTATCAGCAGCATCGATATAGAAGATGCCGAAGTCCTCTTCCTCAAGTACAATAGTATCTGTATCTATATCGTAAGGAAGCACTGTCTCCTCTTCAGTCTGGATAGGTCTTCCGTCCTTACCTTCGAAGATAACCTGGCCTCGTCTATTAACCGCCCTCAGACTTCTTCTGTACTCGGCAGTTTTTGTATTTTCATCACATCTGTTGAAGATGATCATGTCCGCATTTCTCAACTGATCCATCATGATCTTCTTCATGTTGTTTACGTATACGTCAAATGTAGTCGCATCCACAAAGGAAATAACCTGAACTACTGTCCAGCCCTTTGGAACTCTTATCTGGAATATACGGTCAAGCTCCCACATACCGTTGTATTCGATCATTACATTTTCCGGATCATACTTCTTTCCAAGTTCCAGAAGATGATCGGCGGTAAGTGTGGATTCATCCATATACTCAAGATATATATTCTTTTCCTTTAATGCCTTCTCATCATATTCCTCTTCTCCATCCTCACATGCAAGAAGAAGTGTCTTTGCACCTTCAGTAAAGCCCTGATTCAGAAGCACATCCTTCGCAAATGTAGTCTTTCCACTACCCAGAAATCCCATAAAGACGTATACAGGAATTTCCTCCGGTTCATTGTTTAACATATTTTAATCCTCTATCGTTAGTTTACATAACATCATTGATAATTTTTTACAGTCTGTTTACAAACCGAATAACTCAGCCACCTTAGCCTCATCCAGCTTGCTTCCGATTACACAGAGCTTTCCGGTATAATCAGGCGAGCCCTGTCTTATCTCATATTCACCGGGAACAAGATCGAACTCCAGCCATTTTCCATCCTTATCCGGTACGATACCCTTAGCACGAAGGATGATACCCAGTTCATTATCCTCTTCTACTGCGAGCTTATCAAGAATCACCTTCAGCTCATCCTCGCTGTACTTATGCGCAGTCTCTCTTCCCCAGCTTGTAAATACTTCATCAGCATCATGATGGTGATGATGATGTCCGCAGCTGCAAACACCGTTCTCATCATAGTGATGCTCATGATGGTGATCATGATCATGGTCATGGTCGTGATGATGTTCATGCTCGTCTTCGTCATCATCGTCGTGATCATGATGGTGGTGATGATGTTCATGCTCGTCTTCATCATCATCGTCGTGATCATGATGGTGGTGATGATGTTCATGCTCGTCCTCGTCATGATCGTGGTCATGATGATGGTGATGATGTTCTTCATCATCAACGGCAGGGTCATACTTAAAGTTCTTCATTATATCTTCTATTGAAGATGAATGCTCCATAGCATCAAGTATTATAGTTCCTGTTATATCATCCCAAGGTGTTGTGATTATTCTTGCCTCGGCATTATGTTCTTTAATCATTTCAACTGCAGTAAGAAGTTTAGCTTCATCAACATTCTGAGTACGGCTGAGAACTACAGTACCACAGGCCTCTATCTGATTCAGGAAGAACTCACCGAAGTTCTTTATATACATCTTAGCCTTGGTAACATCCACAACAGTAGTTGCACTGTTCAGAGCTATCTCAACATTTTCGCCTGCCTTCTGAATAGCCTTTATGACATCAGAAAGCTTACCAACACCTGAAGGCTCTATGATAACTCTGTCAGGCTTGTAATCATTAACAACCTGCTTAAGAGCCTCACCGAAATCACCAACAAGTGAGCAACAGATACAGCCTGAATTCATCTCAGTTATATTTACACCGGCTTCCTTTAAGAAGCCACCGTCTATGCCGATCTCGCCGAACTCATTTTCGATAAGAACAACCTGTTCTCCCTTAAAAGCTTCACTGATCAGCTTCTTTATTAATGTAGTTTTTCCGGCGCCGAGAAATCCGGAAATTATATCTATCTTGGTCATCACGTTTTCCTCCTGATTTGATTTTTATCCTAAATAATATTTTATCAAACCTGTCAAGCCCTTCCGAAGTCATAATTGTAATAATAAAGCTATCACCTTTTTACGTACTCATGCCCCATGATACATGTTCAAAAATAAGAAGTTTTTTAATAAAAGGTACCCTTAAATCTCAGATAAGCATATGTACAATAGATATTCGGTTTACATAATACTGTAATTGTTCATTATATTTCAAAAACACAAAAAAGGTACCCCGTTATTTATAATATCTGGGTACCTTTTTTACATATTTGAACTATATTGAACACTGCATGCAAATCATTGAACGAAGTACGCTAATCATTGAACGAAGTATGTTAATTATCGAACGAAGTATGTTAAACCATCGAACGAAATATGTTAATTATCAAACGAAGCATGCAAATCATTGAACGAAGTACGCTAATCATCGAACGAAGTATGTTAATTATCAAACGAAGTATGCAAATCATCGAACGAAGTATGTTAAACCATCGAACGAAGTATGTTAAACCATCGAACGAAGTATGTTAAACCATCGAACGAAGTATGTAAATCATCGAACAAAACTATTGAAGTTTTACTTCTTCTTAAAGATAGATACGGACAGTGCCGGAACGGTAATTGTGATGTAATTCTGTCTGTCATCAACCTTACCTTCTTTGGACTTCTTAACAACCTTGTTGTTATGTCCCTCGCCGCCGAACTTGGCATTGTCACTGGAGAAGATTTCCTTCCAATTTCCTGCCGATGGAACTGCCAGCTTATAGTTCTTTGCATCCACGTTATTGAAATTGCATACTACAAGCAGTGTATCCTTTTCTTTCTCGCCTCTTCTCTCGAAGGAAATGATGGAGCGGTTGGCATCATTTGCACTAATCCATGCGAAGCCGTCCGGCTCATAATCTCTCTCGTGAAGTGCAGGCTCTTTTATATAAAGTGAATTAAGTTCTTTTACGTATTCGTATATGCATCTGTGTGCATCGAACTCAAAGAGTGACCAGTCAAGTTCTGTGGACTCATTGAATTCCTTCATCTGAGCAAATTCCTGTCCCATGAACAGAAGCTTCTTTCCCGGATGTGCTGCCATGAAGCCATAGGCTGCTCTAAGATTTGAGAATTTATCCTCGTAGCCTCCTGGCATCTTCTCTATCATGGAGCGCTTCTCATGAACTACCTCATCATGTGAGAGAACAAGCACAAAATTCTCACTGTAAGCATAGACCATGCTAAATGTAATCTCATTATGATGATATTTCCTGTAAAGCGGATCCAGGCAGATGTACTTAAGAAAATCATTCATCCAGCCCATGTTCCACTTGAAGTCGAATCCAAGTCCGCCCTCATCGATGGAGTGTGTCATCATCGGCCATGCAGTTGATTCCTCTGCAATCATCATAACCTGAGGATAAAGCTCATTCATCTTGGAATTAAGTTCCTTAATGAATTCCACCGCTTCCAGATTCTCATTTCCACCGAACTTATTCGGTATCCACTCACCGTCTCCTCTGCCGTAATCCAGGTAAAGCATTGAAGCCACTGCATCCATTCTGATACCGTCCACATGGTACTTATCTGCCCAGTAGAGAGCATTTGCCACAAGGAAATTTCTTACCTCATTACGACCGTAATTAAAGATATATGTACCCCAGTGAGGATGTTCTCCCTTCATAGGGTTCTCGTGTTCATAGAGATGTGAACCGTCGAATCTTCCAAGTCCATGCTCGTCCTTTGGAAAATGTGCCGGAACCCAGTCAATTATTACACCCAGTCCCTGCTCATGCATGTAATCCACAAAATACATAAAGTCCGTAGGCTTTCCGTATCTTGAGGTAGGTGCATAGTAGCCTGTTACCTGATAACCCCAGGAAGGATCATATGGATGCTCCATAACAGGCATAAGTTCTACATGGGTATACCCCATTTCCTTCATATATTTGGAAAGTGCTCTGGCTATCTCACGATAATTCAGGAACTCTCTTCCGTCATCCGGTCTCTTCCAGGAACCAAGATGAACTTCGTATATATTTACCGGAGCCTTTGCAAGAGCCTTCTTGTCTCTTTTCTCCATCCACTGACCGTCATTCCACTTATAATCAAGCTTCGTAACTCTGGATGCATTTGCGGGACGTATCTCAGAAGTGAAGGCATAAGGATCACTCTTCATAAATACTTCACCGGACTTAGAGCGTATCTCATACTTATAGATCTCGTCCTCAAAATCGCCCGGAATGAATATCTCGAATATACCTGAATAATCAAGCTTACGCATCTGATATCTTCTGCCATCCCAGTTGTTGAAATTACCAACAACAGAAACTCTCTCGGCATTCGGAGCCCATACGGCAAACAGTGTTCCGTATACACCATCAACCTCCATAGGATGTGAGCCCAGCTTCTCGTATATCTCGTAATGGAGGCCTTCGTTATACTGACTTATATCTATCGGATCTATAACAGGCTCGAATATATAAGGATCTATATAGGATTCCTCGTGTCCGTCAATGAATTTGGCCTTTACCCTATACTCAAATCTTTTCTTATCCTTAAGTCTTATGGAATAAAAGCCCTCATATCTCTCTGAAATAAGAGAATATGTCTTCCCCTCAGTAATGTCTGTAATCTTTACAACCTTTGCATCGGGAAGATAAACATTAACAAAAACATCATCTATACACTCATGTATACCCAGTATATGATGAGGATTATCATGCTCAGCCTTTGTAAGGGCCTCTACCTCCATCCAGTTGATTGCAAAAACTGCCTTTCTACCTGCTGCCATTAAATTCTCCTTATCCGGCAAAGTCAAAATGCAACTGCTAACTTTCCTTAACTTACATTTTCAAAAAATAAACCAACCTATAGTATAACCAAATAATAATAATCACGCAAGAAAATTATACATCCAGCGAATATTCTCCGGTATTCATCTTTTCTTCAAAATCCCTCACAGGAAGCGGACGATCAAAGAGGAAGCCCTGGGCGAAGCTGCACTTGTTTGTACGCAGTATCTCCAGCTGCTTTGCGGTTTCCACACCCTCTACTATACATTCGATACCAAGTTCATTTGCCATAGCTATAACATACTTAAACATGATGCTGTTAACGCTGTCCGGCTCATCCTCTTCCACCGGAAGGAAGCTGCGGTCAACCTTAATAACATTCCACGGAAGCTCACGTATCAGATTAAGGGAAGAATAACCCATACCGAAATCATCTACAGAGGTAAAGATACCCACACTCTGAAGACCGTTAACAACTCTCTTCAGGTCATTGAAGCCCACATCCGCAGTTGTTTCAGTAAGCTCTATCTCTATACAGCTGTGAGGTATGTTATGTCTGTCTATGATCTTAAGCAGATTATCCACCAGCTTGGTATTTGTCATATGTTTACGGGACAGATTGACTGAAACACGTACTACTTTCCTGCCTTCGTCCAGCCAGCGTCTGATATCCCTGCACACATGCTCCAGCATATAGAAATCAAGTCTGCAGATATCGTCCGTCTCTTCCAGCATCGGAATGAAACTGCCCGGACTTATCATAGCTCCGTCATGGAACCATCTGCAGAGAGCCTCAGCACCGATTATCTCACCCGTCATGGTATGAACCTTAGGCTGATAATATACCTGGAATTCCTCATTCTTCAAAGCCTCAGGGAACAGTCTCTGAACCCTCATCTCATCATCTCTTGCATTGGAAAATGAATCTTTGAAGAATACTATTCTTTCCCTGCCACCGCTCTTAGCCTTCTGATAGGCTATAATTATCTTCTCCATGATGTCCCCGGGATCCTTTACCTCTTCATCCACAGGAACTCTATATATTCCTATACTAGTGGAGATATTCACAGTTTTACCCTGAGAAGTATTATATATAACCGGAACATCGTTAAGGTAAGTAAGCACATGTCCCAGCTGTTCATAGGCAAAGATTCCCACGAAGTTATCTCCGCCCAGTCGGCATAATATACCATTATCGCCTATTATTCTTTTTAAGCCTTCGTAATGATTTCTCATTACCACATCTGCAGTCTTTCTTCCCAGTTCATGATTTACCAGAGAAAAATGCAGCAGATTATATCTGACAGCAACCATGCCATTAATAGTTTTCTTGTTTTTCATCAGATATCTGAGATAACTCCTCTGATTCAGGAAACCATTGTCATCATAATATGTAAGCTCCTCAAGCAGTGTGGTAATACGGTTTCTGCCAACATATGAAACAACCGTTCGCATAACCAGTTCCACACGCCATCTCTCCTCTTCAGTAAGGGGCTTTTCATCAGGCGCCATATATACAGACATCTGAGTAATGGACATGACACTAGATACAACCCTTATATTCAGTATCTCGTCTCCCTCTATTCCTGTATCGAAGCAGCAAAGAGTCTCTCCACCGCCTGCTGCCTCCTCCTGAGGATTCCTGAATAGTCTCGTTACAGCCTTAGACAGACGGAACATATTTGACATATCAATAAGCAGCTGTTCAATAACCGGCGTATTAGGACTGTTTTTGTACTTAGGATCCGTCATAACATCCACAAGACGTATGAAAAGTTCATAAAACTTAAGTGTCTGTTCATCTGAAGACAGATTAAGATTTACTTCATCCTTTTCAGAAACCACTGAGGTATCACGGCCTTTAAGAGATCTCTTATTAACCATCATGGCTTTAAGTGATTTCTCGTAAACATCCTGTACAATTATATCATTTTCCGGATCATAGTCTGCTAATCCGAAAGCAACTGTTGCTTCTCCACTAAGTTTTCTGGCCAGATTCAGTTCAGTCATTCTTCTGTAAAGACTATGTCTCTGATTATAATTATCTCCATCTATAAAAATGGCAAACTCATCTCCACCCACACGGTAGATATCGCAGTCATCAAACACTTCCTTTATCAGTTGACCGGCGCTTTTTATATATTCATCTCCCGCCTTGTGTCCCTGGGTATTATTTATCTGCTTCATGCCATTTACATCACAGACCATTATGGAAAATGTAATCTCTTCTTTTTCACTGATCTGATTATCCAGCTTCATTTCCAGCTGTGCAAAAGACTGCTTATTCTTAAATCCTGTTAGCGGATCGGTCTCTGCCATATTCATGGCGTCATCCATGGCCTGTGTGAATTTTTCATCCATCTTTTTGGTGGAATCAATATTTGCCACAGCTATAATAACATGGTCCGAATCCTCCTTCGGACGAACAGCAAAAAGTGCCACATGCTGCGGCTTATTATTTATCAAAAGTCTGTAACTCAGAACAAGCTTACCTGTCGCTTTAAGATTCTCCAGAAAATAATCCTTCTGCATGACAGCAGCCATCATCGGATAGTCATCAGGGTGGATATCCGTCTTAAGATTATTCTGTGTTTCCGTGAAAAAGTCTTCGCCCTTTGCACCCACTTCAAGCTTTGCATATTCATCGTTTACACAGTATTCAGAGTATTCATTTGTTTTTATATTTACCTGATAAATAATATCGTATCTCTGGGCAAGAGCCACTGCGATCTCACCAAAGGTTTCTTTTTCATTGGTAATATAATCTTCATGTTTTTTCTGGGAATCAATATTACGGACACCGATAACTATATGATCACTTTCATTCTGCATTCTAAAAGCGCTGAGATTCAGATACTGCAGCTTCCCGTCAATAAATTGTCTGTAGGTCATAGAATGCTCATTGGATACCTTCAGAATACTCAGAAGATTATCCTTATCAAGTTCCCTCATGAGCATCTCGCGATCATCCTTATAAATATGTTTCTCTATAT
Organism: Eubacterium sp.; assembly: GCA_017519155.1. Taxonomy (GTDB): domain Bacteria; phylum Bacillota; class Clostridia; order Lachnospirales; family Lachnospiraceae; genus Eubacterium_Q. The sequence continues at coordinate 4,386 of JAFWSY010000011.1, read as the reverse complement.
CGGTCTTAACTTTATCAAAGAAATTGTCACCGCCATCATCAATTCCGAGTTCTGAATAGCTCTGACTGGAATAGAATTCTATATAATGGCCGTCATTTATATCTATATAATAAATAGCTTCAAACATGCTGCCCAGTGATCTGGCTATATCGTCGTAGATCATATATTTCTCACGACTTTCCATATCACTTCTTACCTGGGCGTCGACATTTTTCACACCAATAATAATATCCTCGCCCTTATTTCTGATGGTTTTCAGATAATAGTGTACCGGCTTATCATTAATATTCAGTCTGTATCTGAGTTCAAAGAAGCTGCCGTTAGCCAGAGAATCAATAACCTTATCCTTACGAAAAGTTCTGAGAAACTTACTCTGGTCCTCAACCCAGACTAATCTTTTACAGTTCACCACGGTGTCTGCATAGAAATCCTCACCTGAAGAACGGATGCTGAGCTCGTTATCAGTTCCTTCCGTGGTATACTCCACGTAACTGTCATCCTTTGAATCTATTACATATATACATTCATAATCATCCGCAAGCGCAATGGCCAAATCGGCAAATGAAGTACTTTTAAGCTTATCTTCCATAACAACCTCCCAAATCACCCCTACGAAAGACAATATCTTATATAATTATACTATAATCAATGCCTACTGTCACGAATTACCGTTGCTTTTGGTGACAATCGAACCAGGTTCAAACTGTCACCTACTGTCATAAATCCCCATAAAAAAAGATGACAATTTTTCACCTGATGAAAAACTGTCACCTTATTATGGGTTTATATCTCGTGGATGAATATTCCGCTTCTGAGTTTTGGCTCAAACCAGGTTGATTTAGGCGGCATCAGAAGGCCGGCATCGGCAACCTCGAAAAGCTCATTTATTGAAGTAGGATACATGGAAAATGCGACCTTCATATCTGTATGAACTCTTCTCTCCAGTTCTCCCAGACCTCTTATTCCTCCGACAAAATCAATTCTCTTGTCGGTTCTCGGATCCTCTATACCGAGGATTGGTGTAAGTATATTATCCTGAATAAGTGATACATCAAGTCCGCTTACAGGATCATCACTTCTGAGATCCTCATGAATGCTGAGTTTATACCACTTATCCTCAAGGAACATTCCTATAGATGCCTTTTCTGTTGGCTGATACTGTGAAGAAACTTCTTCAACATCAGCTACTTCTTTAATTTTATCAATGAACTCTTCTGCAGTAAGTCCGTTAAGATCCTTTACAACTCTGTTATATGGAAGGATTGCAAGCTCGCTTTCAGGGAAAAGAACTGACATGAAGAAATTGAAATCCTCATCTCCTGTATAGCCCGGATTCTCTTCTCTCTTCTTAAGACCAACCTTCACTGCTGAAGCAGCTCTGTGATGTCCGTCAGCGATATATATCTTATTCTCATCAGCGAACTCAGCTCTGATAGCAGCTATATCCTGCTCATCGCTTATTACCCAAACATTATGAGTAACTCCGTCATCTGCAGTAAAACCATAAGTCTTATCTGTCTGCTTAACCTTGTTTACTATCTCATTTACCTTAGCTCTGTCACGGTAAGCCAGGAATATCGGTCCTGTCTGGGCGCTGCAGTTATATATATGATTGATACGGTCCTGCTCTTTAGCAGCAAGTGTATTCTCATGCTTCATGATGGTACCATCGATATAATCATCAACTGATACTACTGCAACGATACCTGTCTGTGAACGTCCGTCCATAATAAGCTCGTATATATAATAGTCCGGCTTCTCATCATGGATATAGGTTCCATTTGTCATATCATCACGGAGCATATCTCTTGCTTTGTCATATACTGCCTGAGAATACATATCGAAATCATCAGGAAACTGTGTCTCAGGTCTGTCTATTCTAAGAAAGCTTTTTGGATTCTTCTCTACAAATTCCTTTGCTTCTGCTCTCTTATATACATCATAGGGAAGTGCTGCAACCTCACTTACAACTTCTTTTGCAGGTCTGTAGGATGCAAAAGGTAATACCTTAGCCATTTTTTCTTCTCCTTTTATTTTATGATTTACAAAAACGCACTCGGAAAGAAGTGCGTTTTCAGTAATTATTTCTTGTTATCTACGGATGAAGTCAACTGCCTGTCCGATGGATTCATCGAATTCATCATCACTTGAGTTCTTGAATATAAAGAGCTCAGGTATATCTTCAGGCGGATCATAATTCTGTGTTGCCACATATTCATCCCAATGCTCTATCTTCCATGTATCACGATCTGAATTACGTGTAACCATTCTCTGATGAACGATCTCGATATCAGTGTGAACCCAGATGATGCAGAGCTCAGCATTCTTAAGTGCAAGCTTCTTTCTCATGGATGCAAGCCATTCCTGACTTCTAACTTCCTTCTTGAAAGGAGCATTGATAAGAACTGTATCATTATAGTTGAGTGCGTCAAATGCAACCTCAAGGATTGCATCATACTCAGCATCTCTGATATGCTCATGGAAGAAATCAGAAGATCTGTCAAATGGTTCTCCTGCAACTTTGTATATCTGCTTTGAAAGAACGATCAGATCATCCTTATCAAGATATACACAGTTGTTAAGTGCACGAGCAAGATTCTTAGTTACAAATGTTTTACCACACGCTGGTGGTGATGTTACGAGTACCAGCTTTTTCCTAGCCATGACAACCTCCAGATTACTTCTTTGATATGAATCCCTTAGCTGTAAGTAATTCAGCACAAAGTACTGCACCACCTGCTGCTCCACGGATTGTATTATGTGAAAGTCCTACGAACTTATAATCAAAGAGACTGTCCTCTCTGAGTCTGCCCATTGAAACTCCCATACCATTTTCATAGTTTACGTCAAGATTAACCTGAGGTCTGTTCTCTTCCTGCATATAACGGATGAACTGCTTTGGTGCAGATGGAAGGTCTAACTTCTGAGGCTCGCCACTGAAGCTCTCCCACTTCTCTATGATCTGCTCCTTTGTAGGCTTCTTTCCGAAGTTTACAAATACAGTTGCTGTATGTCCGTAAAGAACAGGAACGCGGATGCACTGAGCTGTGATCTTAGGTGCATCTTCACTCATCTTAATAACTCCGTCTTCAACCTTACCCCAGATCTTAAGAGGCTCCTTCTCGGACTTCTCCTCTTCTCCACCGATGTAAGGGATTACATTTTCTACCATCTCAGGCCAGTCCTTGAAGTTCTTTCCTGCTCCTGATATAGCCTGATATGTTGAAACTACAACCTCTTTAGGCTCAAACTCTTTTAATGCAAAGAGTGCAGGTGCATAAGACTGGATAGAACAGTTAGGCTTAACAGCTATAAAGCCTCTCTTTGTTCCGAGTCTCTTCTTCTGATCATCGATAACTTTCATATGCTCGGGGTTGATCTCGGGAACAACCATGGGAACATCGGGAGTCCATCTGTGAGCAGAGTTGTTGGAAACAACGGGAACTTCAGCTTTTGCGTAAGCTTCCTCGATAGCTCTGATTTCATCTTTTGTCATGTCAACAGCAGAGAAACAAAAATCTACCTGCTTTGAAATCTCTTCGATTTCATTTACATCATATACGACCATGTCTTTTACTTTTTCAGGCATGGGTGTTGTCATTTTCCATCTTCCGCCTACGGCGTCTTCATATCTTTTTCCTTTTGATCTGGGAGAAGCTGCAATCAAAACAACTTCAAACCAGGGATGATTTTCAAGAAGAGTAATAAATCTCTGGCCTACCATTCCCGTACCGCCTAAAATACCTACACGTAATTTGTCACTCATTATTTTATCCTCCATTAATCCGTAAACGGACATAATCAACTTTAAATATTAAAAAAGTTTCGGAAACTGATTTAAAAAGTTTAATTAAATAATTTCCTCGTATCTTTTTATTGATTCATCAATCGCACCGGGCGCACCCTTGGTCAGCCTTCTTTCAACGCAGGTCTTTAAAGAGATTGCATCGTAAACATCTTCATCAAATGAATCACAGATTTCTTTTAATTCTGTCAGACTTAAATCTTCTATAGAGCAATCCTTTTCGATACATTTAAGAACAAGAATCCCGATAATTCCGTGAGCATCTCTGAAGGGGATACCCTTTCTTACAAGATAATCAGCTGCATCTGTGGCATTAGTAAAGCCTTTCATTGCACTTTTTGCCATAATCTCTTTATTAAATGATACCGTGTCAATCATTCCGGTAAATAATATAAGGCTGTCTTTAACGGTATCAAGTGCATCGAAAGCTACTTCTTTGTCTTCCTGCATATCTTTATTGTATGCAAGAGGGAGTCCTTTCATTGTGGTTAAAAGAGATACCAAAGCACCGTATACTCTTCCGGTCTTTCCTCTGACAAGTTCCGCAATATCGGGATTTTTCTTTTGAGGCATAATGGATG
>JAFWSY010000169.1 GCA_017519155.1 Eubacterium sp. | reverse complement strand
GTAACAGGACCTGGTAACAGAGCGCTTAAGTCATTGTCAGACATGCTTAAAGGTAAGTCCGGACGTTTCCGTCAGAACCTTCTTGGTAAGCGTGTTGACTATTCAGGACGTTCAGTTATCGTAGTAGGACCTGAGCTTAAGATTTATCAGTGTGGTCTTCCTAAGGAAATGGCTATTGAGCTCTTTAAACCTTTCGTTATGAAGGAGCTTGTTTCCAGAGGAATTTCACAGAATATAAAGAATGCCAAGAAGCTTGTTGAGAGACTTGACGAGCAGGTATGGGATGTCCTTGAGGACGTTATCAAAGAGCATCCTGTTATGCTTAACCGTGCTCCCACACTTCACAGACTTGGTATTCAGGCTTTCGAGCCTATCCTTGTAGAAGGTAAGGCTATTAAGCTTCATCCTCTTGTATGTACACCTTTCAACGCCGACTTCGACGGTGACCAGATGGCTGTACACCTTCCTCTTTCTGTAGAGGCGCAGGCTGAGTGTAGATTCCTTATGCTCTCACCCAATAACCTGCTTAAGCCTTCAGATGGTGGCCCTGTAAACGTTCCTACACAGGATATGGTACTTGGTATCTACTATCTTACACAGGAAAGACCCGGCGCTATGGGTGAAGGCAAGTTCTTCAAGAGCGTAGACGAAGCTATCCTTGCTTATGAGAACGGATACTGCACATTGCAGACCAGAATCAAGATCAGAATGGATAGAAATAAGCCTGACGGAACAGTTGAGAGCGGAATCGTAGAGTCAACTCTCGGAAGATTCCTCTTTAACGAGATTATTCCTCAGGACCTTGGATTTGTAGACAGAAGCGTTCCGGAGAATACATTTAAGCTTGAAGTAGACTTCATGGTTGGTAAGAAGCAGCTTAAGCAGATTGTTACCGCTATGATCAATACACACGGAACATTTGCGACAGCAGAAGTTCTTGATAATATTAAGGCTACAGGTTATCACTACTCAACAAGAGCAGCTATGACCGTTTCAATCGCTGATATGACAGTGCCTCTGCAGAAGCAGCAGATGCTTGATGAAGCACAGGCTACAGTTGATAAGATCGCAGCAAACTATCGCCGTGGTCTCATCACTGACGAAGAGCGTTATCGTGCGGTTGTTGATACTTGGATGGAGACCGATAAGGAACTTACAGATGTGCTTCTTGCAGGTCTTGATAAGTACAACAACATCTACATGATGGCTGACTCCGGTGCCCGTGGTAGTAACCAGCAGATTAAGCAGCTTGCAGGTATGCGTGGACTTATGGCTGATACAACAGGTCGTACCATCGAGCTTCCTATCAAGTCAAACTTCCGTGAAGGACTTGATGTTTTGGAATACTTTATGTCAGCTCACGGTGCTCGTAAGGGTCTGTCAGATACAGCTCTTAGAACAGCCGATTCAGGATACCTTACACGTCGAATGGTTGACGTATCACAGGAACTTATTATCCGTGACATTGACTGCTGTGCCGATAAGGATGTTATCCCCGGAATGACAGTTAAGGCATTCATGGATGGTAAGGAAACCATTGAGCCTTTGAAGGACAGAATCACAGGAAGATATTCATGTGAGACTATAAAGGACAAGGACGGAAACGTAATTGTTAAAAAGAATCATATGATCACTCCTTCCCGTGCTGCTAAGATCCTTTCAGTAGGTGTTAATGCAAAGGGACAGCCTGTTGAGGCGGTTAAGATCCGTACAATCCTTACTTGCCGTTCACATAACGGAATCTGTGCAAAGTGCTACGGTGCTAACATGGCAACAGGTGAGGCTGTACAGGTCGGTGAGGCAGTAGGTATTATCGCTGCTCAGTCAATCGGTGAGCCCGGTACACAGCTTACCATGAGAACATTCCATACAGGTGGTGTTGCCGGTGGTGATATCACACAGGGTCTTCCCCGTGTAGAGGAGTTGTTTGAGGCAAGAAAGCCTAAGGGACTTGCTATTATCTCAGAGCTTGACGGAAGAGCTGAGATCAGAGATACAAAGAAGAAGCGTGAAGTTATCGTAACAAACGATGAGACAGGTGAGTCAAAAGCTTATCTCATTCCTTACGGATCACGTATCAAGGTTCAGGACGGAACAACCATTGAAGCCGGTGACGAACTTACAGAAGGTTCTGTTAACCCTCACGATCTTCTTAAGATCAAGGGAATCCGTGCAGTACAGGATTACCTCTTAAGAGAAGTTCAGAGAGTTTACCGCTTACAGGGTGTTGATATCTGCGATAAGCATATCGAGGTTATCGTTCGTCAGATGCTCAAGAAAGTAAGAATTGACGAGAGCGGAGACACAGATTTCCTTCCCGGAACACTTGTAGATGTGCTTGACTTTGAAGACAGCAATGAAGCACTTACATCTGAAGGTAAGAGACCTGCAGAGGGCAAGCAAGTAATACTTGGTATTACAAAGGCAGCTCTTGCAACAAACTCATTCCTTTCAGCAGCTTCAGTCCAGGAGACAACCAAGGTTCTTACAGATGCTGCCATCAAAGGAAAGGTTGATCCACTTATCGGACTTAAGGAAAATGTTATTATCGGTAAGTTGATCCCTGCAGGTACAGGTATGAAGAGATATAGAAATACACCTCTTAATACCGATGCTAACTTCGCTGATTCTGAGAAGCTCATTCTTAAGAAAAAGAAGAGAGATCTTGATGACGAAGTAATTGTCAATGAAGATGATTTCGACGAAGAAGTTTCTGTATCTGAAGACGAATAATAAAAAAGTTGACATTATTTTGATTTATACTTATACTTTATAATTGCGTGTACTTTCAAAGGGGTGATTTTTTACCCCTTTGTTGTATGCATATATGTTTTACATCAAAACAGGAGGTGAAAGGAATGCCAACATTTAACCAGTTAGTTAGAAAGGGTCGTCAGACATCTGTTAAGAAGTCTACAGCACCTGCGTTGCAGAAGGGTTTTAACTCTCTTCATAAGAAAGCAACTGCAACAGCTTCTCCTCAGAAGCGTGGTGTTTGCACAGCTGTTAAGACAGCAACCCCTAAGAAGCCTAACTCTGCTCTGAGAAAAATCGCCAGAGTACGTCTTTCTAACGGTATCGAGGTAACAAGCTACATTCCCGGAGAAGGACACAACCTTCAGGAGCATAGCGTAGTTCTCATCCGTGGTGGAAGAGTTAAGGATCTGCCTGGTACAAGGTATCACATCATCAGAGGTACTCTTGATACTGCAGGCGTAGCCGACAGAAAACAGGCTCGTTCTAAGTATGGCGCTAAGAGACCTAAGGCTGCCAAGTAATTTATTAATTGATCTAATTTTTTAAGTGTTGGGATTCTATTCTGTATAGATATAGTAGTAACACGCCTGTATTACGGGCAGTATTATTGTTCTAAAGTTAGAAAACCGCACGTACACTAAATTAGTGAGTACCGATGATTTATAGTAAGCGGTGAAGATTTTTTCTTCACCAGCGATTCTAAAGGAGGGAAGAACCGTGCCGCGTAAAGGACATATTGTAAAACGTGACGTATTAGCAGATCCTTTATACGATAACAAGGTAGTAACTAAGCTTGTTAATCAGGTTATGCTTGATGGTAAGAAGGGTGTTGCTCAGAAGATCGTATATGGTGCATTTGCACAGGTAGAAGAGAAGGGCGGAAAGCCTGCTCTTGAAATTTTCGAGGGAGCTATGAATAACATCATGCCCGCTCTCGAGGTTAAGGCTAGACGTATTGGTGGTGCTACTTACCAGGTTCCTATCGAGGTTAGACCCGATAGACGTCAGGCGCTTGCACTTCGTTGGCTTGTCACATTTTCACGTGCAAGAGGCGAGAAGACTATGGTTGACAGACTCGCTTCAGAGATTATGGATGCATACAATAACACTGGTGCAGCTGTAAAGAGAAAAGAAGACATGCACAAGATGGCAGAAGCAAACAAGGCATTCTCACATTACAGATTCTAATCTGGGGAGATTTCAGATTTTTTAGGAGGAAGAACCTTTGGCTGATAGACAATACCCATTGGAGAGAACCAGGAACATCGGTATTATGGCGCATATCGACGCAGGTAAGACTACACTTACAGAGCGTATTCTTTACTATACCGGTGTAAATTATAAGATTGGTGAGACCTATGAAGGTACTGCTACCATGGACTGGATGGAACAGGAGCAGGAGAGAGGTATCACTATCACATCTGCAGCTACAACATGCCACTGGACACTTCAGGAAAACGGAAAGACTAAGCCCGGTGCTCTTGAGCATCGTATCAACATCATTGATACACCCGGTCACGTAGACTTTACCGTTGAGGTTGAGCGTTCACTTAGAGTACTTGATGGCGCTGTAGGCGTATTCAGTGCTAAGGAAGGCGTTGAGCCTCAGTCTGAAAATGTTTGGCGTCAGGCTGATGGATTTAATGTTCCACGTATGGCATTCATTAACAAGATGGATATCATCGGAGCAGACTATTACGGAGCTGTAGAGCAGATTCGTAACAGACTTAAGAAAAATGCTATTACGATCGAAATCCCTATCGGAGCTGAGGATCAGTTCCAGGGTGTTATCGACCTTTTCGAGATGCAGGCATACATCTACAATGATGATAAGGGTGAGGATATCACAATCGGTGAGATTCCTGCAGACCTCAAGGATGATGCTGAGCTTTATCACAGCGAACTCGTTGAGAAGATCTGTGATCTTGATGAGGATCTTATGATGGAATACCTTGAGGGTAACGAGCCTTCTAAGGAAGCTCTTAAGGCTGCACTTCGTAAGGCAACTTGCGAATGTAAGGCTTTCCCTGTATGCTGCGGATCAGCACACAGAAACAGAGGTATTCAGAAACTTATTGACGCAGTTATCGAATTCATGCCTTCACCTGTTGATATCCCTGCTTGTAAGGGTACAGACATGGATGGAAATGAAGTTGAGATCGAGTCAACAGACGATGGCCCGTTTGCTGCTCTTGCATTCAAGATTGTCAGCGATCCTTTCGTAGGAAAGCTTGCATTCTTCCGTGTATATCGTGGTACTGCAAACTCAGGTTCATACGTACTTAACAGCTCAAAAGATAATAAGGACCGGTTCCGGTAAGTCTTTCAGTGCCAAGCGTGAGATTGCCAATGCCTTCCTGGTGACGGATGACGATGTGATCATCTGCGATCCGGAGGCGGAGTACACGGCTCTCGTGCAGCGCTTCAACGGCCAGGTCATTCATATCAGCCCGGCCAGCACTCAGTACGTCAATCCGATGGATATCAACTTGAATTATTCGGAAGAAGACAGTCCCCTGGCATTGAAGGCGGACTTCATCCTGTCGCTTTGCGAACTGGTCGTTGGCGGCAAGGAGGGCCTGCAGCCGGTGGAGAAAACGGTCATCGACCGCTGTGTCCACCAGATCTACCAGAAGTATTTTGAGAATCCGGTGCCGGAAAACATGCCTCTTCTGGAGGACCTCTATAACGCCCTGATGGCCCAGGAGGAAAAGGAAG
>JAFWSY010000168.1 GCA_017519155.1 Eubacterium sp. | reverse complement strand
ACTTATCGATCAACTCCTGAGATATATCTGCCACACTGTCGGTAGATATGATAATCTCTTCTTTTCTTTCATGCTCCTTCAGCCAGGACATACTTTCCTCAACTATCCTGTCATCCGAATAAATGGAATGAACCAGATCCTTAGGAAGAAGTCTTATACACTCTCTTTCAAGTTCTTCTCCACTGATAGGCTTAACCATATATCCGTCAAAGCCAGCTGAAGCGTAAAGCTGTTTATTCTCAGAACCTGCATTTGCGGTAAGAGCTACTATCTTGGCAGCCCGGCTCATGCCGCCCACCTGTTCTTTGATCTTATGAAGGCACTCTATACCATCCATCTCAGGCATCATATGATCCATGAAAATAAGATGGTATTCTTTCACAACAGTTTTTTCCAGCGCCTCAGCACCACTCTCTGCAGTATCTATCTGAATTCCGGTATCTCTGAGAAGCTTTGTAACCACCATAAGATTGGATACATTGTCATCTACCACCAGCAGCTTGGCATCCGGTGCATCGAATCTCTTCTTATACTGGGTACGGCGATACTTTGATTCCTTCATATCGGAATCATAGTGTCTCTCACCTGCCACACTGTCTCCAACCACCTCCTGAGGTATATCAATGATAAATGTGGAACCCTTGGTATATACGCTGTTGACATTTATCTCACCACCCATCAGTTCTACCAGCTGCTTAACAATGGCAAGTCCCAGTCCCGTTCCTTCTATGTATCTGTTTTCAGTAGTATCCACTCGTTTAAAAGCATTAAACAGATGAGGAATGCTTTCCTTCTTTATACCGATTCCGGTATCGGTTACAGTAAATGTAACCATGCCTTTTTTATCCTGAAGCTCCTTATACTGTATAGCAAGCGTAACAGAACCTTCAGAAGTATATTTTATGGCATTATTCAGTATGTTTATAAGAATCTGCTTGATACGGACCTCGTCTCCCACAAGATCGGTAGGAAGTTTCGGATCGATATCAGTATGGAAGCTGAGTCCCTTCTCCTTTGCTCTCATCCAGAACATTCCGACTATCTCAGAAATCATATCGCCCATATTATAATTAACGGGTGTCAGTTCCATTTTTCCTGATTCGATCTTAGACATATCCAGTATGTCATTTATGAGATGGAGAAGTATCTTACTGGCTGAGCGCACATTTGTCGCATCCTCCATAACCTCTTCGGATATATCCTCCCTGAGGATCATTTCATTCAAACCTATGATGGTATTGATAGGTGTTCTTATCTCATGACTCATGCTGGAGAAAAATGTATTCTGGGATTTACTGAGCTCATCTATTTCTTTTCTCTGCTGTTCACTTCGCATATAAGCTTCCCTCAGAATCCTTACCTCAAACTCGATAAGGAAACAAATAAGAAGACAAACCAGCACTATGGATATAAGCGAATCCTGAAAGGCCATTTCCTCATCATGCATAGTGATAAGTTCCGGATGCAGATACTGGATAAAATAGCAGATAATAATCATTACAATATTAGCTCCGGTGAGGAACCATCTCCTGCGACCTGTGATTATCATACAGGTAAATACCGTACAGAACAGGAACCAGAGCGGTGATCCTCCGTTTATACCACCACCTGTGATAAATGTAACAGGCAACACAATAAATATCAGAAGAGCCGCTACTATAGTGGCACACAGCTGAACCTTATTAAAATGAAATGCTATAAATGCTATGATACCGAATACTACGAAGGCCACTCCCATGGTTACTATGTCCTTCATGCTTTCGCCGATAATGATACCCACTATCATTATTATAAAAAGTGCAGACATGGCAACCAACGTCAGCAGTATCAGCATGCGCTCCTGCGCATCTTTTTTCTGATCAAAAAGACCTGATATCCATTTCTTTAAACCCATAGATGTCCCTCATAAACCATTAATCTAAGTATTAATTCACACTTTCTGCTATTGCTTCTACTGTCTTGTCATATTCCCGAATCAGTTCTTCGTGGTTTTCTTCCACAAATTCTATATCATCTGCTTTTGAAGCCATTTCCAGGGCTTTAGCTTTCTCCGAAAGAGCCTTAGCTCCGATGGTCAGAGAATTACTTTTAAGAGCATGTACAAGTATGGCATAATTCTTCATATCCTTATCTGTCTTAAACTGCTCCAGTTTCTTCTTTTTTTCCTCTGCTTCGGATACATATTGTTTTAGAAGATCATCATATAGTTCCTCATCCTCCTGACAATATCCCAGTCCCAGCTTAACATCTATTCCCACGGCACTCAGCGAAGCTCTGTCTGAAGATTCTACCGAGGTATTCTCCAAAGCCTCTTCTGAGGTTTCTCCTTGCACAATCGGTTCAGCTGCCTTTTCTTCTTTCTTTTCTTCTGTTTTCTCTGCAGATTTCTCGGTCTTTGTCTCTTTGTTATTGGATGAAATCTCCTCACTCTCTATATCCTCATAGGATATATGTGCAGGAGGGAGTACATTTTTCAGAACTCTTTCCAGCTCCGCAAGCTCGATAGGCTTACTTACAAATCCGTCAAAACCTTCTGCAATAAACATCTCCTTGGCAGTACTGAGAGCATTTGCAGTCAGCGCAACGATTGCAAAGTTCTTCATGTTTCTGATTCCATCATAGCGTATACGCTTCATAGCCTCCACGCCATCCATTCCCGGCATCATATGATCCATAAAGATTATGTCGTAATCCTCCGTGGCACACATTGCTATGGACTCTTCACCAGAAGCGGCTGTTTTTACTTCCATTCCGTATCTTCTGAATATTCCTCTGGCAACACTGAGATTCATAGGTTCATCATCTACTACCAGAGCTTTTACACCGTCACATCTCAGTTTCTTCTCCGGCATATCAGCTTCTTTTCTCTCAGAATTCAGAACTGCTACTACCGGTATACAGTAGAATGGCTTTATCATAAGCTGAGCTCTTGAATCCTTCGGAAGCTCATAGGATGGCTTAGCTATAACCACTACCTGCATACGTTCTTCCAGAGTACTGATATATTTGCGACTGCGTTTATATTCTTCTTCGGTAACAAACAGATGTGTAAGTTCTACCTTTTCCAGAAGTTTCTCCAGATCTTTTTCATTATCAACCCAGTGCATGGTTGTTCTAAGTCCCTGTACAATACTGAGGATCATCTTATTGTAGAATTCTCTTACATTTGGATTACTGTACTTACTCATATCCAAATAAGCACCCAGGGATATCTTTGATTCATCATTAACCAGCATGCAGCGTCCATCATCAATAACCTCTTCAGGTATGCTCACCCTGACAGTAGTTCCTTCATCAGGCTTACTGTTGATGGTTATAAAGCCTCCCATTGCACGTACAAAGCCCGATACGATGACCATAGATATACCCAGTCCACCGGAACGGATTTCTCTTCCTGACTGAGCCTGATAGAATCTGTTATAGATTCTGTCCAGCTCATCCTTGGACATACCAACGCCCGTATCTGTAACCTCTATACAGAGATTAATTCCATATTCCTGTTTTATGGAACTCAGCTTGACATACACACCGCCTTCTTTCGTGTACTTAAGACCGTTATTAATAAGATGATACAGAATCCTTCTAAGCTTTATTGCATCACCTCTTAAGACTGTCGGTATCTCTGCATCTACGTCTATGATAAGTTCAATTTCATCAGGCATGATAGGTCTGAGTTCACTTACCAGATCATTCAGAACAGAAGCTATCATATAATCGCTGCGGTTTACCACCAGACTGTCCATCTCTATCTCGGAATAATCAAGGATATCCCCTACCTGATCTGCCATACGGTTTCCGGCGATCAGGACCTCGTTCATGTCATCCCTCAGCTCCTTGCTGTCTTCTTTATCCAGCATAACATTTGTGATTCCCAGAATGGCATTTATAGGTGTTCTGAGCTCATGAGACAGATTGGCCATAAATGAATTCATTCGCTTGGTACTCTCGTTCAGTTCAGCTATTCTCTCACCGGATTTACCGAAAATAACTGACCAGCGTTTGATGATAAACCTGGCAAGCCAGCCTGCAAGAAACATAAGTCCTACATGAAGGATGGATCTGGACACCATAAGGTTATCCCATTTTTGTCCTTCCGAATTCATGATCATTATGTCGTAAAAGAGTGTTATATAATAAGTTATCTGGCATAGATATATAAGTCCGGTTTCTCCCGTAGTTGTGAAGATCAATACGATGATAATCATCAAAAATCCCATATCATAAGTGCTTGTGATATGAATTCCGTAAAAGAAAAAAGATGCCAGGATCAGAAGAGCATAGATCCATATCCTTACTCTTTCCGATAAAAACTGTGTGATGTGCATTCCCCAGCAAACCAGCATGGCTGTCACCAGCAGCGGAATCACCCACAGTTCCCATGACATCAAAATCGTCTCTGCTATTAGTCCACAGCAGAGCAGGGTATAACTAAGTAATATCATCAGAGGAGAAGTCTGAAATACTCCTCTGTTTTCATATTGATTAGACATATATCTTCCCCATTAATAAGTAACCCCATACCGATACTTCTGTTATCGGTCATATCTCCTAAATCAAAGTATAGCAACCTATCGCTGTAATTGCAATTTGATTTCTTTTTATTTTAGTTTATTATTTCGCTATATTTTAGTATATCATATGGAATATTATCAGCGAATCTGTTACAATGATTTGTAACATCTTTTTAACCGAATATCATTTATATGATACATTTATTGGAAGTACTTTGAAGTACCATATGAATTGGGAGGTGACTATGGATTTTCAAAGTTTTGTTGACGGCATAGGTGCTATGACCTGTGTT
>JAFWSY010000167.1 GCA_017519155.1 Eubacterium sp. | reverse complement strand
TGATCAGGCAGATCTTGATTTTTCATATATGGAGCTGATGCTGAGGGAACAGATAGATGAGATAGAGGATGAGTATCCGGATTATGATGAATATACCTATACTTTAGGCAGTATTGGGCATGATCCGTTTACACTTATCAATTATCTGCATGCGGAATTCGGTACCATAGACAGCGATGCTATGGCGTGTCTGAATGATCTGTTTAATGCCATGTATGAGCTGAAACTCACTCCTACCGAAGAGACACGGTACAGGCTTGTACCAAAACCTCCTGAAGAGGATGAGGACGAGGATGAATCCGAAGATGACACTGAAGAAGATGAAGACGAAGAAGAAGATGATTCTGGTGAGAATGAAGAAGATGACGGGGAAGAAGATGAAGAGGAAGAAGAGCCCGAATACATCCTTGAAGAATACACCGTAAGCATCCTGAAAGTAGAGCTTATTTCAAGATCTTTGGAAAGTGTTGTTGATGGCCGTCTGGAAGGAAATTCAACCGGAAAAGCCATATATGCCGTATTAAATAAGACACATGGATTGGTCCAGTATATAGGTTCACCGGTATTTCAAACGTGGTCGGTTGAAAGCTATTACGGATACAGGCGTAATCCTTATGGAGATTATCCAGAGCTTCACAGGGGACTGGATATAAGCATGCCGGCAGGAACATCGGTTCATTCAGCTATAACCGGATTTGTAAAAGAGATTGGCTCTGATCCGATGTTCGGAGATTACGTGGTAATAGAGGATGACAGATATACGGTAAAGTACGCAAGCATGGGCAGTATTTCCGTTATTGTGGATTCCCTGGTACACAGGGGAGAGACAGTAGGATATACGGGAAGCAGTGGTTCTGAGCCGCCCAGCCTTCATATGGAACTGCTTGTTAACGGAACCTATTACAATCCACTGTTTTACACTGAAAATCCTCAGCCGGAAACTGATTAAATAATTAGAGGAGAACAGAAAATCATGAACTTAGAACAGCTTAAGAAGAAAAGAGACAGCTGTGTGGAGATCATAAATAAGGCTACTGCTGAGAAAGAGGAAATAGACGAGCAGATAGACCGTATCGTGATAGTGCACACGAAGAAAGCCCTTTCAAAATGTAAATTATCAGTAACGGAGCTTATGAAACTGGGAGAGATAACCCCGGACAAGCTCAAAGCATTGTTTGACCAGATTGGAAAGGAGATCAAGGTAAACAAAGATGTATCAAGAAAAGAAGAAAACCATGAGAAGAGTATGTAGATTTACGGTAATGATGCTCATGTCTTTCATTATCCTGCATAACAACACATCTTTTTTAACAGATGTATCAGCGGCAGAACCTACTGGAACACCGACAGTAAGTCCTAATCCTTCATCAGAGCCTAAAAAGGAAGATAAAGCGGCAACCACTCCGTCACCTACCGAAACCCTGCCGGATATCGAGATATTCATAGATATCCCGGATGGATATTTCAGTGATAAAGCGGTAGTGACTTTCAGTCTTAAATCAAAGGACGGCTCCATGCCAAAGATACAGAGCGTGAAAGCCAAAGCGGGCAAGGATGGTAAATATCAGGATGTAACCTCAACCATGCGGTTTGAGATAACAGAGGACTGCACGGTTCATGTGGTAGCCACAGATACAGATGGCAGGACTTATGAGCGTAGCAGGAAGATCACGTGTTTTGATAAGGTGAAGCCTACGCTTAATGCTTCTGTAAGTGAAGGCATCCTGGAAGTTGTTGCAAAGGATGATGGCTCAGGGGTAAAGAGCATTATCGTAAATGGGTATGAATATACGGACCACAAAAACGGAAAGCTCACGATCCGTTTATCACAGTTCGATGCAGGTTATGATAAATTCGTGATTCAGGCAACTGATAATGCCGGGAACACATCGGATAAATATAATGTGAAAAATCCCTATAAGAAAAACAGGGATTCCAATTCAGATTATGATCCGGCAACAGAGCTTCCTGTAACGGTAACACCGACAGAAAATGGTGATGCAACCGGAGAAGTGACCGGACATATCAAAACAGATAAGGATGGGAATGTGATAAAAGACACTCCGAAGGATGATGCCGGTAACACTGATTCTGATGGGAATACAGATGGAAAATCAGACAAGGATAACGGAAAAAATAAAACTGAAATTCCTGATAATTTATCTGATTATCTCGGAAATGAAATCATTGAAGCATTTCTGGGCGGTTATTCAACCAGTTCCTATGCCTATGATGATTCCCTCTTAGGGCGGGAGTTTTATACCATAAGCACGGAAAGTGGAAAAATCTTCTATCTGATAATCGACAGGACATCAGGCAAGGAAGTTGTAAGATTCCTGACTGATATCACAGAGGAAGATCTGCTCCATGTGACAAAGAACACATCTGAATCCCTGCCGAGAAACTCAGCTGCAAAGGATTCTTCTATTCCCATAACGGAAGCAGCACTACCGAACAATAATACCGGAGACAACGGTGATGGTTATTCCGACACCAAAACCCTTACAGAAGAAGAGAAACAGAAGCTTGAAGCTGAGCAGAAAAAGACAGAAACACCAAAGCAGGAGGAAGAGGGTTTTGTAAAGAAAAACATGAGCTACATCATCATGGGTGTAGCTGCAGTTATCTTCATTATTCTCGGATACTATTTCAAGGTAGTAAAGAAACGCCGTGAAGGAAATGACGAAGAAAGTGAAGATACCGAAGATGACAGCCAGGGCAAGGATACCGAAGATGAATATCTCGGATCTGATAATGACAATTCCGACCAGGGCAAATAAGCACCTAAGGCTTCCCCTTCGAGGGGAAGCTGTCAGCGTAGCTGACTGATGAGGTGTAAGCCTCTATAAAAAAACTATAAAAATCAAGGAGAAAAATTATGCAGACAATCGAAGAAAAAATGAAAGCTGAAATGCAGAACGCACTTAATGACGGTTTTGAAGTAGTAGGCGATATGCCTTTCAAGGAGAACGCTCCTAAGAACCACGCAGAGGAACTCGGGACATTAAAGATGCAGCCTGATGATTCCAGACCTTATGAGAAGCCTCAGGATCCGAAGGTTTTGGGAGTGATCCATCTGGATGACTCCTTATCGGAGAATGAAGCTAAGCCTGATTACAAGGAGATTACCCTCAAATTCACAAAGGGACTTGTAGGCGAGGAGTTTGAAGCAAAGGACGGTAAGAAATACCGTGAGATTAAGATTCCTAACACGGATGAGAATGACAAACGTCCCTGGTTATCGTTCGTAGCTCCTGCAAACAGGATCCATGAGGATCAGTATTCATCAAAAAATATGATGTGGCTGAAACTTCCGGAAGACGGACAGACTACCGTAAAAAGAGACATAATCATTGGAGACCGCCCGGATGGTAAGCATGAATGGAAGCGTGAGATGGAGAAGCTGCCTAACAAGGATATCAAGAAGATGCTTGATGCGGCCCGTCCCCGTGAATCATTCAAGGATAAGCTTGCTGACAAGCAGGCACAGGTGAGAGCCAACAATGAAGCAAGGGCTATGAACCCTATAGCAAAGGATCACCGAAATCAGCAGACACTATAAGGAGGAGATAGATGGATAACTATAACGACATTCCCGGTCTGGATGACAATATCCCGACTTGGGACAACAGCCCGCAGGATCAGGCTCCTGAGTGGCTTCACGAATTAGAAGGTGATAATGCAGGTACCGGTGATGAGAATAATTCCGGCGGATATGAAAGCAGGGACCCGTTAGGAAAATGTCCTCATTGCGGAGGAGATATTATCTGGGGACAGTACGGAGCATACTGCAAGAATAAATGCGGTATGACTTTAGGCAAAATCTTCGGCAGAAAGCTTTCCGGCACGGAGGTGAAGAAACTCCTAGCTGATGGAAAGGTATTACTCGAAGGTATGCAGAATAAGGATGGTAAAGAATATTCGGCAAATTTCATAACAGACGGTATCGAGGAATATTCCTACACCAACAAGGATGGTCAGCACATGAGCGGCCTGTACCGTTACAAATTCAAACTCGAATTCCCCAAGAGGGACAAAATATCAAAATAAGAAAGGACAAGAAAAATGAAGAAAAACAAGATTAAAACAATTGATGACACAGCAAAGGCATTGAAGAAATGCGGACGCAAGAAGAAAGCGCTTATAGTGATTGCCACACTGGCAGGCACTTATATAGCCTACTATATCGTAAAGCAGGTGAAAAAGAGAAAAGCACGTGAGTTATCGGAAAGGCTGAGGTTTGGAAAGTACAGAAGTGGAGACGCTAACAAAGATATGAGCAGTTCTGAAAAGACCGCCGAATTTCTTGCTGGATATAGTGATGGATATGAGGATGGATATGATTTTGGCTTTGAAAAAGGTTCTTCCATAAATTTTGAAAGAGTCTTCCAAAATGGATATGAAGCAGGTTATAAGTCAGGTTTTGACAAAGGTTTCAGGTCTGGTGAGGATAAGGTTGAAGATGAGTATGCTGAATTCGCAGACAGGGCTGTGGAAAAATATGATTTTGATGAGGAGGACGTAGCTAATGAAGACAACAAATAATACATCCACCATAAATGTGGATCTCAATTTGGAGCAGTTTGACAATGACGCATTGAAGAAGCGTATCGTGGCTTACAGCAGGCTGTCAGA
>JAFWSY010000166.1 GCA_017519155.1 Eubacterium sp. | reverse complement strand
TTCTTCAGTTTTTGATTCTTCAGATTCAGAAGACTCAGTTGAACTCTTTTCTGAAGTTCCTTCTAAATAGCTTTATATGCCTCGTAGCCTACCGGTTCGGATTTTTCTGCAGAAGCATCATCTCCCGAAGGTTCTTCCTTCGAAGGCTCTGTATCAGAAACCTCATCCGGTCTCCTGCCAAACTTTCTGGCCATCTTCTCAGCCTTCTTTTTTTGTTTAAGCTGGAGTTTTTCCTGTCTTTTTATTTCCTTCTCTTCCTCATATGTCATGGACTCAGCCCATGATTCAAAATCAGACTTTTTTTCTTCTGAATCAAACGCCATTGCTAATCTCCCTTATTACTCATTCTTTGATACAGGCTTCTCAAGTGATATCCTGCCAAGTCGTCCGGATCTTAAGTCGTCCAGCAGTATTCCTGCCGCTCTTTCCACATCAGGTTCACCGCCCTTCAGCAGACATTTTTTATTAACAGCTATATCATATAATATTTCGGCATCTGTACGCGCCTCATCTATCATATACCTACCCTGCAATATATTGCAATAATTATCTTTAAGATATGATATAAGATTTTGAGAAAGTTCAGTAAGATTGAGAATATTATCATTTATAGAACCTATGAACGCAAGTTTCATACCGGTTTGGGGATCCTCGAATTTGGGCCATAGTATACCCGGGGTATCCAGAAGATTCATATCTTTAGAAAGTCTGATCCATTGATTTCCCTTTGTCACACCTGGCTTATTACCGGTTTTAGCCGATACCTTACCCACAAAGGAATTTATAAATGTAGACTTTCCGACATTAGGAATACCTACGATCATTGCTTTAATAGCTCTGTTATGTATTCCTCTTCTTCTGTCTCTTTCGATTTTTTCCTTACAAACTTCTTTAACAGCCTCATTTACTTTCAAGGTCTGTTTCCTGTTACGGCAATCCATTGCCAGCACTTTTATTCCGGCCTTATTATAATATTCTATCCATGCATCTGTAATACATCCATCGGCCAGATCTGCCTTATTAAGAATGACCAGTCTCTTTCTGTCGCCAACAAGATTATCTATATCAGGATTCTTACTGCTTATAGGAATTCTGGCGTCCAGTATTTCTATGATAACATCACAGAGTTTAATATCCTGTTCCATCTTACGTCTGGCACTTGTCATATGGCCGGGATACCAGTTAATATCCATAGGTAACCTTTCCTCTTCTTTCCTTTGGGAAAACTATATATGAGATCTTGCCCTTTATCTCGGACTTCTGTACATTTCCGTAATTAATAAATCTGGAATCCTCACTGTTACTCGTATTGTCGCCAATACAAAAATACTCATCTTCACCAAGCTTCATAGACTCGCTTAAAACACCGGGAGAGTTGATTACCGAAAAAGAATAATTGGAACTGATCTGCTTACCGTTGATAACCAGACGTCCGGCAACAACAGATATGGTATCTCCGGGTATTCCTACTACTCTTTTTATATCGTAATAATCATTACTTCCGATCTTCTTTATGGCCACTATATCAAATCTTTTGATTCTACCGAGCTTATAGGCAAATTTATTCAGGAGCATCTCATCTCCGTCCTTAAGCGTCTCCTGCATAGACGGACCTGTCATATATACAGACTGCATCACAAACTGAGTCACACCAAAGCCAAGTACAACTGCAGCAAAAACAATAAGCAGTGTATTAAGTATACGCTTTATAAAATGCGTCTCTTCCTTAACAGCAGCATCCTTCTTTTGCAGAACAAAGCCTACCGAGCCTTTTCTTTTCTTCATAGGATATCCTCAATCGTAAAAAACCAAAGTGACCGGAGCAAAGCTCCGGTCAATAGATTCTCAAATAACTATTTAACTAATTCTTTAACCTTAGCTCTCTTACCAACTCTGTCACGTAAGTAATAAAGCTTAGCACGTCTGGCCTTACCTCTTCTTACAACATCAACCTTCTCAACGAGTGGTGAGTTTACAGGCCATGTCTTCTCAACGCCAACGCCATTTGAATTCTTTCTTACAGTAAATGTCTCTCTTGCTCCATGACCCTGTACCTTAATTACAGTACCTTCGAAAACCTGAATTCTTGTTTTCTCACCTTCCTTGATCTGAGCTGATACTTTTACAGTATCACCAACATTGAACTGAAGTGGGGTCTCACGAAGCTGTGCATCTTCGATGCCTTTGATAATGCTTTCGTAACTCATTTTTATATCCTCCAAAATATGATAAATATTTTCAGACGTTCTTTCTATCATATGAATGGCATCATAATTTATCTGAATATTATCCAGCCGGATACCTGATACAGCGGACCGTCTTAATAAACAACTCATGTAGTATATCATAGTAAATTTTATAAATCAAGCGATTTTTATCTTGTTTTTGCCCCATTGATACAAGCAGCTTCTTTATACTACACCACTGATTTGTGAACAAAACGGACAGTACTGAAAGATCAATACTGCCCGAATTATAATCAAACTATTATTCTATATAAGATTCAAAAGATATTACTCTTCTGCAGGAGCCTCTTCTTCTTTAACAGCCTCAGCAAGAGCTTCGTCTACAGGAATAGACTCAGAAATCTCTTCAGCTACAACAGCTTCTGCTTCAGCTTCTGTCTCTTCCTCTTCAGTCTTCTCTTCTTCTGCAGGCATATTATCCTTAAGGAGAGCCTTTATAGAAAGACTGATTTTCTTATCAGCAACCTTGATATCAACAACCTTAGCCTCTACGGTTTCACCGCACTTAAGAACGTCTGAAGGCTTCTCGATATGGTCAAGTGATATCTGTGATACATGAAGAAGTGCGTCAATACCCGGCTCAAGTACTACAAAAGCACCGAAGTCTGTCATTCTTGCAACCTTACCGGTCACAACAGTACCAACTGCATATTTCTCCTCTGCTGCAAGCCATGGATTCTGATCATCGAACTTAAGTGAAAGTGCGATCTTGCTTCCATTAATCTCTTTAATGAAGCACTTAACGCTGTCGCCAACCTTGAAAAGCTTCTTAGGATTATCAACTCTTCCCCATGACATCTCTGAGATATGAAGAAGTCCGTCAGCACCACCGAGATCTACGAACGCACCGAAATCTGTGATGTTCTTGATTGTACCTTCAACTGTATCTCCGACTTTTATACGAGCAAACAGCTCAGCAGCTGCTGCTTCCTTAGCTTCAGAAATAATCTTCTTTCTGTTACCGATTATTCTTCTCTTGCGTGGTTCATACTCTGTAAGTACAAACTCAACTTCCTGATCAAGATACTTTGAAAGATCTCTTTCGAATGTATCTGATACAAGACTTGCAGGGATAAATACTCTGCACTCACCAACCTGAACACTGAGTCCTCCGGAAAGTACCTGTGAAACCTTGCCCTTAAGAATAGTACCATTATTGAATGCTTCCTCAAGTTCAGCATAAGCCTTCTCAGCTGCAACTCTCTTGTGTGACAGAAGAACCTGTCCATCACCGTCGTTTGACTTAAGAACCTTAACTGTGATAGGATCACCAGGCTTAACAACTGTTGTAAGATCAACAGGAGTATTTGAATACTCAGCTGCAGTTACGATACCATCTGATTTGTAGTTGATATTTACAACTAACTCATCAGGCTTTACAGTTATAACCTCTCCCTCAATAACCTGTCCTGGTCTGATTGATACAGGCTTCTCATCCTGTAACATTTCCTCAAAACTTAATTCTGACATACTGTCTTGAACCTCCTTAATAACATGATTCGGGGTAGATGCCCCAGCAGTAATACCTACCCTACGAACGGATTCAAAAACAGTTAAATCCAAATCAGCGAGTGTCTGTATATAGTAAGTATTGTTACAATTCTGCTTGCATATCTCATATAATTTTTGAGTGTTTGAACTATTTTTACCACCTATAACGATCATAGCGTCAACAGTTTTAGCAAGTCTCTCTGCTTCCTTCTGTCGTTCTTCAGTAGCATTACATATAGTTTTACAAACATTAACATTATAATATCTATCTTGCAATTCTGCAACTAATTCTTGAAATTTTTTTAAACTATATGTAGTCTGCGAAACAACCGTTATATTTTTTTCTTTTATATCAGGCAGAGCATCTATATCCTCTACACTGTTTATAACGTAAGGCTTTTTTTCGGACCATCCGATAGTACCCTCAACCTCAGCATGTCCGGGATTACCGATGATAAGAATTTCATCACCTTCCTTGGATCTTTCACTCACAATCTTGTGAATATTTGATACAAAAGGACAGGTTGCATCCACAACTTCGTGTCCTGCATCTTCTATGGCACCGTAGATGTCTTTTCCGACTCCATGAGAACGGATAATGATCTTTGATTTTGCATCAAGTCCTGACAGTTCCTCTAGAGAATCAATCATATCTATCCCTGCTCTCTTCAGGCCGTCCGTTACCTCTTCATTATGAATGATGGGACCAAAGGTATATGCCTTCCCTCCATCACTTTCTATTTTGTCTGCCTCACCAAAAGCTTTATCAACTGCTCTCTTTACACCGAAGCAGAAGCCTGCTTTCTCAGCTAAAATAACTTCCATTTGTTTTCCTCAACACGAATCACGCAACCTGATTCTTAAGCTCTATGATTCTGTCAACAACCTCAGCAATAGTCATATCCGAGCTATCTATAAGTACAGCATCCTCTGCCTGTTTAAGGGGAGCTATATCACGGTTCATATCCTGATAATCTCTCTGCTCGATACCCTTCTTGATCTCTTCAAAATCAGGTTCTTCACCTCTCAGCTTCAGCTCATCATATCTTCTCTCGGCTCTTACATCTACAGAAGCTGTAAGATATATTTTTAATTCTGCATTTGGAAGTATATTTGTTCCGATATCACGGCCATCCATTATTACATTATTCTTAGCAGCTATATCACGCTGAAGATCAAGAAGCTTTTCTCTTACAGGAGCAAGAGCTGATGACTTTGATGCCATATTTCCAACTCTCTCACTTCTTATCTCAGTAGATACATCCTGAAGATCAAGGAATACATGCTGTACTCCTGACTCATATACTATATTGATATGAATCTGCTTCAGCGCTGCTTTAAGAGCCTCTTCATTATCTATATCTGTATTGTTATCCAGAAGATAAAGAGCTATCGCTCTGTACATTGCTCCTGTATCAACATATACAAAATCAAGCTCTTTTGCAGCAAGTCTTGCTATGGTACTTTTGCCTGCTCCTGCAGGACCGTCAATAGCTATATTCATATAATACACCCCCGTATATTGATATTAAAAAATACTGATGCCGGATTCTTTCCGACACCAGTACTTATCATATCATTTATTCATTTCTTTCTCAACTGTTAATAGCTTAATTATTTAACTTTAACATATCAGGTCCGGTTTTTACATATACTTTTTTACCATCTTTGATAATATAAGCTTTTATGTATGCTTTATAAGCTGTTTGGGACTTTTTTTCATCTAATCCGCCGCCATATAACCGATACACCAGGCTATCTGAAGATTGAAGCCTCCTGTAAGTGCATCACAGTCTATGATTTCTCCTGCTACACGAAGGTTTTTTACCTTCTTTAATTCCATATTCTGAGGATTGATTTCTTTAACCGAAATTCCACCTCCGGATATAATAGCTTCATCGAAACCTCTCATTCCATTTATACTCAGCTTAAAATGTTTGAGTGTTCTGATAAGTCTTTTTCTCTCTTCTACGGTTATCTCATTTACCTTCTTATCAGGTTTTATATAACTCCTCTCTACAACAACCGGAATCATAATTCTCGGAAGAAGCTTACTGAGAGAATTCTGAAAATCCTTATTATGGAATTCTTCAAAATCTCTTAACACTCTTTTATCAAGCTCTTCTTCTGTAAGCGCAGGCTTAAGATCTATTTCCATATCCAGTTTTATAGTTGGTTTGATATTAGGTATTACACGATTCTTTTTATCGTATACAAAAGAACTTATATAGGAGGATGCCGAAAGACACAGAGGACCACTTACTCCGAAATGCGTAAAGAGCATTTCGCCAAAATCCTCGAATATTACTTTATCCTTCTTTAATGCAGGATAGTTTTCCTTCTTAGCCGTAATTTTGACGGATACATTTTTCAAAGACAGCCCCATCATATCAGCAACACATCTGTCCACTGTTTCCAAAGGGACAAGTGCAGGTCTTGGCTCTGAGGTTTCAATTCCCATTTTTCTTATCAGCTTCAGACCATCTCCTGTAGAACCGGTGGAAGGATATGATAATCCACCAGTAGCCAGAACTATCACGTCGGCAGCCAGAAGTCTTCCTTCTCCTGAAAGCTCTACTCCCTTTACCTGATACATATATTTATCCTTGAGATTTTCCGACACATAAGGTTCATAGATAAGCTTTCTGACAGAGGTATTATATATCACCTTAATCTTACGCTTAGCCAACTGATTCTGAAGAGCCTTTATAATATCCGAGGATCTATCACTCACCGGAAAGACACGATTGCCTCTTTCCAGTTTCAGGTCAATCCCCCACTTATTAAAGTCCTTCATAACAGCTTCCTGATTATAGCTGTAAATAGCGCTATAAAGAAACCTGGGATTTGAAACAACATTCTTCAGGAACGTTTCTTCATCAGATGCATTTGTAACATTACATCTGCCCTTTCCTGTTATGTACAGCTTCCTTCCCGGCTTTTCATTTTTTTCGATTATAGTAACATCATATCTGTCGGATGCCTGGATAGCCGTCATCATACCCGCTGCTCCGGCACCGATTACGATCATTTTCTTTTTCATAATTCCTCTTCAAGAGCATCAATTAGATTTATTCTTTGACACATTAAAATAAATTATATCAATCGGACAAAGCTCTATGCAACTTCCGCATTGAATACATTCATGATCTCCGACTTTTTTTATATCCATAAGACATGTATCTACACAGGCATTACAGCCGATACATTTATCCGTATCCACTTTTATTCTT
>JAFWSY010000165.1 GCA_017519155.1 Eubacterium sp. | reverse complement strand
ATCCAGCTCCGTAAGTTTTTCCTTGTTATAGCTGCAGATAAGTTTCTGAAGCTCAGGATTCTTACTGACATCTACTTTAGTTGCACCGTTATTTGCGCAGTTATAATAAGTAAGTCCGGGACATTTAGTAACATCGATGCTTCCCAGTTCATGGTTATCCCAGACATCCAGTCTCTTCATCTTAGGGCAGCCTGTTACATCCAGCTTAGTGAATTTATTTCTCATGGCATCCAGATGCTGCAGATTCGGATTATTGCTGAGGTCCAGCTCCTTAAGTCCGCAGTCACCACAGGTCAGATGCTCCAGCAGCGGATTCTGTGTTACATCCAGCTCCGTAAGAGGATTTGAATTAATCTCTACATAAGATATCTTTGGGTTATTTCTTATATTAAATGACTTCAGCTTACAATCGAAGCAGTATACCCACTCCAGATCCGGATTCGCTGTAAAATCAAGCGAGGTAAACAGATTACCTGAACACCATACACCTGTCAGAAGCTTATTATTACTGAGGTCCATGGTCTTTATCTTGTTATCCATGCAATATAGTCCGCGAAGCTCTGTAAAGTACTCTATACCCTTCAGAGACCTTATTCCGCAATTATTGCACCATATATTTCTCAGATATATGTTCTCATCTTCATCAATGATTCCGTCCAGATTACGGTCATAGTCCGCACTTGAAATGACCGCTCTGAAATTATCATCCGGGAAATTGGCCTTAGTTATCTCAACTACAGGTTCCGGGTCCCCTTCTGTAAATACTCCGGCATGAACAGTGTCAGCTTTGCTTCCGGGAAATGTAATCCCACTTCCCAGCATAAAAGCCATTGCCATAACACCGGCAAAAACCTTGATAAATCTCTTTCTCATTTTCCTCACCTTAAATACTTTCCTTCATATTACCGCCGAAGCGGCAGGTTCAATAAAAACAATCGTTAACACTATACACCCTTAGCCGCTTCTAAACAATTCTAAAAAAGTACCAAAGTTTTTTGTTCTTTTTCTAACAGCTGTCAACAGCCGCTTTCTTTCCTTCCACAAACCACCTGTGATTGTCCCCGTAATAGAGGTGGCTCTCGTAGCCTTCAACATAAATGGTATATCTTATTCCGGTGGCTCCTGCCACAAGACTTGCGGCACGCCTGACATCCGTGATCTTCTGTATCTCATAGGACCTGTCATCATCCCAGTGAATGACCTTTGGGATAAGACGTCCGTCCTTCATGAATTCAACATCTACATTGACATATATCTTATACGGGCTCTCATCATTCATATTTGTTCACCTCCTTACATCTATTATCACAGTTTCCATTTACTTTTATTCTACAGTATCTCTCTATTTACTATCAGTTGTAAGAAGAGTATAAATCTATTTATTTTCGATTCCAAGCATAATCTTCTATCATTTTACCGTTATTTATCGATTTTTAGTTGCATTATTCTACAAAATATAGTATTATATTCCTAAGTAACCACGAAGATTATGTAGAAATATACCAGAGAAAACTAATATAAAAATTTTTGAGAACCGATTATAGAAATGGCGGTGATTTTATGAAGAATATCGGGGAAACACTTACTGCATGCAGAAAAAAGGCAGGCTACTCACAGATAGAGGCAGCTGATATGCTCACCAAGGCCGGCTACCCTATCCAGAACAAAAGCATCTATACATGGGAGAAGAATAAGTCTACT
This sequence comes from Eubacterium sp., assembly GCA_017519155.1. Taxonomy (GTDB): domain Bacteria; phylum Bacillota; class Clostridia; order Lachnospirales; family Lachnospiraceae; genus Eubacterium_Q. The sequence goes on along the minus strand of JAFWSY010000165.1, from coordinate 2,883 downwards.
CCCAATCCGTCTCAGTTTCTTATGCTCTGCAAGCTGTACGGAGTGACTGATATATATTCCACCTTTATAGAGCCGAATCCCGATAATCCATTCTCAGTCTTAAATGAGGCAGGAAAGGATAAAGCTTTGGACTTCATCAGCATCCTCGCCAGTACAGAGGAATACCGTTACATGGATATCAAGGCAAAAGAAAAACCGGAAAATACTATCGACTTTCCGGTTAAACAAAGGGAACTCCCTATATATCTTCTTCCGGCATCTGCAGGTACCGGTGAATTTCTTGACAGCGAAGAGCATGAAATGGTGGTGGTGGGAAGCGAGGTTCCTGAGAAGGCAAGCTTCGGTATCAGACTCCATGGTAACAGTATGGAGCCAAGATACATGAACGGTCAGATAGTATGGGTTTACCGTACTGCCGAACTATACGACGGCGATATCGGTATCTTCTATCTGGACGGACAGGCCTACTGCAAGAAGCTTCATAAAGGAAACGGGAAGATCGAGCTTCTGTCCTTTAATCCGGATTACAAACCTATTCCTGTCACAGAAGCCAGCGAATTCAAAGTATTCGGACGTGTTATTTCTTAATGATTTCTTCCAGATTGGCCACCACTTCGCCATACATCTGAAGGGCCATATCGTGATTCTTTCTGATCACGTCTATATCCTCCGACTTGGCTGCAGCCTCCAGGGTTGCGGCCAGTTCGGACAGTTCCATGGCGCCTATGGTTTTTGAGGTGCTCTTTAATGCATGCACATAGACACAGTAATTCTTCCAGTCTTCTGCTGCATAGCTGCTTATTATATTTTCAGTTTTAGGTTTAGCTTCGTCTATATAAGCTTCCAGTATGGTCTGATATATCTCAAGATCATCTCCGCAGTAGCTGAGACCTGTTTCAACATCTATATCGGCTTCGCGAAGCTTGGTCACCCACTCATCCTCTGATTTACCTTCATCTGCAGCTTCCTCAGGAATGGACAGATCTATTTTTTCATCAGGCAGATACTTCATGATCATCATTTCAAGTTCAGTACCATCAACAGGCTTAGTGAGATAATCATCGAAGCCCTGCTCCAGATATCTTTCTCTGGCGCCTCTTATTACATCGGCAGTAAGGCAGATGATAGGAGTCTTCTTGCCCTTCTCACCTTCAAACTTTCTTATCTCCTTCATGGCCTCGGTACCATCCATACCCGGCATTCTCTGATCCATTAAGATCATGTCATAATCATTCTTTCTAGCCAGGGCAACTGAATCCTGTCCGCTTAAGGTAGTATCCAGCTTAACTCCGGTTTTCTTAAGCAGATTCTTGATTACAAGAAGGTTCATGTTGGTATCATCGACAACAAGTATATTTGCCTCAGGTGCACGGAAGGATTCCATGTAGTAAGCTTCGTTGGAAGACTTCGGGCAAATACTCTGATAATCTCCCAGAGGCTCAGCATTTTCTATTTTCTGCCAGAGTTCGAAGGAGAAGACACTGCCCACGCCGTACTCACTCTTTACCTTAAGTTCACTTCCCATAAGGTCCAGAAGCTTTCTGGTAATGGTCATTCCAAGTCCCGTTCCTTCAATGTTGCGGTTTCTTACCACATCCAGTCTTTCAAAAGATTCGAACAGCCTGGTCATATCACTTTCCTTAATTCCGATACCTGTATCCTTTACCTCGAAATAAATCAGAATATCGTCACTGCCCTCAGCGCTTCTCTTCTGTCTTCCTTCTACCTTAAATGTAACGGAGCCCTTCTCAGTATACTTAACTGCATTTGTGAGGAGATTCATGATTACCTGATTGATTCGGGTATCATCACCGTAAAGCTCTGAAGGAAGATTTTTATCAATGTCAAATACAAGGTCAAGATTCTTTGCCCTTGCTCTTTCATTGATGGAATTGAAGATATAGGTTGCCTGTGATCCAACACTGTAGCGCACCGGAACTATCTCCATCTTGCCATCTTCTATCTTGGAGAAATCAAGAATTCCGTTGATAAGCTGGAGCAGGTTATGACCTGACTGCTTGATATTCTCGGAATAGCCCTTTATCTCTTTATCATCTGATTCACGAAGGATCATCTCGTTCATACCGATGATTGCATTAATCGGCGTCCTTATCTCATGAGACATGTCCGCCAGGAAACGGCTCTTTGCTTCATTCGCTTCGTCTGCAGCCTGTTTCTCAAGCTCCAGCATCTGCTGCTTATAGGTCTGCTCCTGCTCGCTGAGCTTACCCAGAACTCTTGCAAGAAACAGTGCCAGAATTGCACCGATGGCAATGGCAACCATGGCCGCAATAACGAAACCTCGCATCATATCCGATACGTCTCTTTCAATCACACTCTTGCTGGTTGCTATGCATACATACCAGCCTGTATTTGTCATCTGGGAATAAACAATTCCTCGAGTCTCTCCGTCATAGTCATCAATAAAGACCATCTCATCAGAGCCGGAATTTATGGAATTAATGACCGCTCCGTAAGGCGCATCGGGTATATCCATGGCACCCAGAGGAACATCCTCATAATCATAAGCTTCATTCGGATGAACGATCATGCGCATCTTCTGATCCAGCAGGAAAGCGTAACTGTTATCGGCTACATCTGCCTCGTTCACTATATCAACGATAACGTCCACAAAGATATCCGCAGCAAGAACACCAAGGAGCTCATCGTCCTTGTAAACAGCCTTGGATATGGTAATTATGGGTTTCTTGGTATCGGAATCAAGATAAGGTGCAGAGAAGAACAGCTCGCCTGTCAGAGCCGAGGTGGTGTACCACTCCCTCTCGTGAACGAAGTCCACCGTTCCATCTGCTATAAAGTCTGACGCACAGACCATGAAATTATTCGGGTAGGTAAAATAGATATCGTAGACGTACCCCTCTT
>JAFWSY010000164.1 GCA_017519155.1 Eubacterium sp. | reverse complement strand
GAAACTACTGTAAGGACTATCTACAGTGTGGATATAATTGAAGAAAAGCTTCCTGATCATCCATCGGGAAGAATGATAAGGATACGGGTAAAAGGGTCGGGATTCCTATATAACATGGTCAGGATAATAGCAGGAACTCTCCTGGATATAGGAACAGGGCTTATGGAGGTATCTGATATAGAAAGAAGCCTTGCCAGTGCTGACAGAAGCGATGCGGGGCCTACAGCTCCGGCTGCGGGGCTGACAATGATAGGAATACAGTTTTTGGGGAAATGACTTCATATATATTTTAGTTGAAGGCTTTAATTGTTGATGGTATACTTAACAATGTTTTTTGAAAAGGGGTTTAAGATTACTGTGAATAGAATAAAGGAGACAATTCATGGATAAATTAAATGTACCTGAACTTTTTGGATCACTTGTTTTTAATGACAAGGTTATGCGCGAAAGACTTTCGGATGATGTTTATGATTCTCTGAAGAAAACTATCGATGAGAATGTAAGACTTGATGATGCTGTAGCTGATGCTGTAGCAGAGGAGATGAAGAACTGGGCACTTGAAAACGGTGCAACACATTTTACACACTGGTTCCAGCCTCTTACAGGTGTTACTGCTGAAAAGCATGACAGCTTTATCACTCCGTCCAAGGACGGCGGAGTTATCATGGAGTTTTCAGGTAAGGAGCTGATCAAGGGTGAACCTGATGCGTCATCATTTCCGTCGGGAGGCTTAAGAGCTACCTTTGAGGCAAGAGGATATACAGCATGGGATCCTACTTCTTATGCATTTATCAAGGATCATACACTTTGTATACCTACTGCTTTTTGTTCATTTTCGGGAGAGGCACTTGATAAGAAGACTCCGCTTCTCAGATCCATGCAGGCTATTAACCGTCAGGCTAAGAGAGTTCTGAAGCTTTTCGGAAATGAGGATGTTAAGTACGTTAAGACAAGTGTAGGTGCGGAACAGGAATATTTTCTTATAGATAAAAAAGTCTTCGACAGAAGACCTGACCTTAAATATACCGGAAGAACTCTTTTTGGTGCTATGCCGCCAAAGGGTCAGGAGATGGATGATCATTATTTCGGTGTTCTCAAACCGAGAGTATCCGAATTCATGGAGGATCTCAATCTGGAGCTCTGGAAGCTTGGGATACTTGCCAAGACAGAGCATAATGAGGTTGCTCCGGCACAGCATGAGCTGGCACCTATATATTCGACTACCAATGTAGCTACTGATTCTAATCAGCTGACTATGGAGATAATGAAGAAGGTTGCTAATCGTCATGATATGGTATGCCTTCTGCATGAGAAGCCATTTGCGGGTGTAAATGGTTCCGGTAAGCATAATAACTGGTCTATTGCAACAGATACCGGAGTGAATCTTCTTTCACCGGGTAAAACACCTTATGAAAATGCACAGTTCCTGCTTTTCTTAGCTGCTGTTATACAGGCAGTTGATGATTATCAGGATCTCCTTCGACTTTCTGTTGCGACAGCAGGAAATGATCACAGACTTGGTGCCAATGAAGCACCTCCGGCTATCATTTCTATCTTCCTTGGAGATGAGCTGTCAGCTATTCTTGATGCTATAAAGAATGATAAACCTTATGAAGGAACACAGGATGTAGTAATGAAGCTGGGCGTTCATTCACTTCCACGTTTCAGCAGGGATACAACTGATAGAAACAGAACATCACCATTTGCATTTACCGGCAATAAGTTTGAGTTCAGATCTCTTGGATCTGCAAACAGTATTGCATGCTGTAATATCATGCTGAATGCTGCTGTAGCCGAGAGTCTTCGTCAGTATGCGGATGAGCTTGAAGGTTCTGAGAATTTTGAAGATGATCTTCATGCATTAATAAAAAGAGTTATCAAAGAGCATGAGCGTATTCTCTTCGATGGTAATGGATACGGCGAAGAGTGGGTAAAGGAAGCAACTGAGGTAAGAGGTCTTTCAAATCTTAAGACTACTGCTGATGCTATGCCACACCTTCTGGATGAGAAGAATGTGGATATGCTCATAAGACAGAAGATATTTACCGAAGCTGAAATCCACAGCCGCTGTGAGATCATGCTTGAGAATTATGTGAAGACTGTCAATATAGAAGGACTTACCATGGTGGATATGGTTCGTAAGAATTATCTTCCGGCTATGGAGAGATATCTGTACAGATTATCTCAGACAACTGTTCTTATGAGACAGGTAAGCAGCAATGTAAAATGTAATTATGAGGTTTCGACTATGGAGAGACTTTCTGATCTCACTGACTTCATAATGGATGCTGTTATCGATCTTGAAGGTGCACTCGCTACATTAAAGACCATAGATGATATATTCCGTTCATCTGAGTTTGTAAGGGATGAGATGCTGCCTAAGATGGAAATCTTAAGAAAATACGTGGATGAGGCAGAGATGCTTACATCTCAGCGCGACTGGCCGTTCCCAAGCTATGGACAGCTTCTGTTTAGCGTTAATTAACTAGATTCCTAATTCCGGGCTGACATGCCGGGAATAATAAGTTATACATAAAGGAGAAAAACAAATGTCAAACGAAATTCCTTACAAAATCTACTTAAAGGAAAGTGAGATGCCTACTGCATGGTATAATCTCAGAGCAGATATGAAGAATAAACCGGCTCCGCTTTTAAATCCGGGTACAGGAAAGCCACTTACAGCTGAGGAGCTTTCTCCAATCTTCTGTGAAGAGCTTGTTGCTCAGGAGTTGGATGATACGACACCTTTTATAGCAATCCCTGAGGAAATCAGAGAGTTCTATAAGATGTACAGACCTTCACCACTTGTAAGAGCTTACTGTCTTGAGAAGAAGCTGGATACTCCAGCAAAGATATATTATAAGTTTGAAGGAAATAACACCAGCGGAAGCCATAAGCTTAACTCCGCAATAGCTCAGGCTTATTATGCAAAGAAGCAGGGTCTTAAGGGTGTTACTACAGAAACAGGAGCAGGTCAGTGGGGAACAGCACTTTCTATGGCATGTTCATACTTTGATCTGGACTGCAAGGTATATATGGTTAAGGTTTCTTATGAGCAGAAGCCATTCAGAAGAGAAGTAATGAGAACTTATGGTGCATCAGTTACTCCTTCACCATCAGAAACAACTGAAGTAGGAAAGAAGATACTTGCTGAGCATCCGGGAACAACTGGAAGTCTTGGCTGTGCTATCTCTGAGGCAGTTGAAGTTGCTACAAAGAATCCGGGATACAGATATGTACTGGGAAGTGTACTT
>JAFWSY010000163.1 GCA_017519155.1 Eubacterium sp. | reverse complement strand
GGTGGAGTCACGATTCTTCCGGGTGTATCCATAGGAGATAGCACGGTAATCGCTGCTGCTTCTGTAGTAACTAAATCTTTTCCTGATCATGTGGTGATTGCAGGAAACCCAGCAAAAATCATAAAGAATATTGAAGAATAAGATCTGAATTATACTTATTAAATCTTGCGCCTAGTGGTAGAATAACAAGCTGAATTACAGATCAATCTTGTTATAAATAAGGAGAAGCTATGAATAAGTATTACAAACAAATCTTGAGAAAAGATAAAGTGGATATACAGCAAGTACTGAAAGTGGCATAAGTACTGCATAAAAGCGCTTGAAGAAAGCAATAATCTTATCCTCAAACTTAGCAAAAATGATACCTACCGCAAAAAGATGTACGCAGTTATACCACAATTCTCCTCTAATCCAGTAGTTATTATTGTTGCTAATTCCTTCCGCTGTCACAGCCTTACTCTCACTCGCTGTCACAAACCTTTTCATTTTTCTGTCATAAGTTTGGAGAGGTTTGTGCGGCATCAGCCGCACTCCTCTTTATGATATTTCTCAATCCATCTGTCTGCCTCTGCAATGGCTCTTACTATTGCTTTTGCATTATCCTGGTTTAGGTTCGTATACTTTTTGAGCCGCTCCTCATTCCAAAACACATCTCTTAGTCCTGCCAGTTCACTCCCGATATTCCAATTCGGTATACATATATAGTTACCATCTCTATGCTCGCCAACTATTGTATGAAATATCCAGCCATTAGCTTCTATGTCCATCTCTATTGGATCATAGTCCGTAAGTATACAGATCTCTCCAGAACACTCTCTGTTACTACTGTCGTTATAGGTGAAGGTTATCATGAAATACCACCTCCCACCATCTCATGCTCTGCAACATAGCGTACCACATGCTCATCTATAAGCTTTTTCTTCTGCTGTGCAGAATACATGAGGCTCTTCTCACAGATCCTGTTTATCATCCTTGGTATTCCGGACGATACCTTGTAGATTTCTTCCTCCGCTCCCGGAGTAAATATCTCACCATCTCCCGATGCATAGGCAAGATGTGATCTTATATAGAGACCAGTTTCGCTCAGGTCCATAGGTTTAAGGACGATATTCATGTCTATTCGCTGGGTTATGGCTGTATATCTCTGAAGCCTCAACTTATCCCAGAGCTCTGTCTGTCCAACAAGAACAAGTGACAGCGGACTTGCTGAATCAAACTCGCTGTTCAGAAGGAATCTGAACTCTTCAAGTGTTTCCCTTTCCAGAAGATGTGCTTCATCAAGAACACAGACCACATCTTTTTTCTGCTCTTCCCGAAGGGATTCCATTGCCTTCTGTAGTTGTCTTTTGGCATCTCCCCTATAGAAGTGCGCCTTTATCCCAAGCTGTCCAAGAAGGCCGCTGTACAGCCATCTTGGCGTGAGCTGTGAATCAGATACATAAAGCAGTGTATATCTATCTCTGGGAAGAGTAGAATCAAAAAGCCTTATCAGTGTGGACTTACCACATCCGGGATCTCCTGTAACTACCGCGAACTGCTTTCTGTCTGCAGCATACTTCATCCTTCCCAGCGCATCCTGCACCTGTTTTGATTCAAACAGTCTGTCTGCAGGTATATCTTTGGCAAACGGCGTATTGCTCATCCCATAAAAAGATTCATACATGGTTTCAGCCCTCCTTTCCGTATCCGGCAAAGGAGATGGCATCTGCAAATAGCCTATGGTTTTCCTTATACTTCTTTTCCAGCGCATCCAGAAGTCTTGATGACTTCGGTATCTGATCTGTCATGCCTACAGGCACGACAGGCTTCTTATCAGCAAATGCTCCTATTCTGACAGGTTTTGCCTTTATTGGAGCAATCCCCTGATAGCGGACTTCAATCTCAGCTGTATGAAGAGGATCATATATTATTTCAACTTCTGCACCTGCCAACGCAGTGCTTGCTTCATAAAGGCGTCCTTCAAAGGAAAAACATCCTGTCTTATCTATCTGTCTCATCTCATGATGCATGAACGCTTCTGATACCGTCCCGACATCAATAAATGTAAGTTTTCTTGTGTCCCTGTTCCATTCCTGTTCAGGTGATATCCCACCTGAGGGTACTTTCACATCCATGGCCTCATAGTATTCCCTGATACCATCATGACCCTCTTTCTGGTATTCTTCCTCCAGGTAATATTTCCATCGCTCATTAAGCTCCTCTACACTGTGGACATGAGCTACACGTATCTCTGCTATAAAGCTGTCTACCTTTTGATGGAACTTCTCGATTTTTCCCTTTGCCTCACAGTTCCTGGGCTTCGCATGAAGCAGCCTTATCCCAAGCTTTCCGCAGCTTTTCTGTAGCTGCTCGGATATATACTGGGTTCCATTATCCAGATATCCGGTATCAAAAGCTCCATGCTTCAGTATCGCCTTATGGAATGTATCTTCAACAATCTCAGCCCTCTGATTATCATAGAACTCAGACTGGAGTATGTATCTTGAGTGATCATCGATAAGACTGGAAAGGTAGGTCTTTATCAGCTTTCCATCCTTATCCCTGATCTGAGGTCCGTACTTAATATCTCCCTGCAGAAGCTCCATCCGATGAGGTCTGCAGAATCTTCTGCTGCTTGTCTCCCTGCTTTCTGTAAACTTCCGTATCTGTTTCTTGCCAAGTCCTGCTTTGTACAGATATCTCTGCAGGGTTGATGCTTTTAGTATTCCAGGCGGTGCCCATCCTTCAATCTCAAGGATCTTTATGATCTGACGGACACTACGTCTTGGAACCTCCCGCTTAAGCTGTATTGCCTGGGCAACGATCTCATCATAGTTGCCAGGAAGCTTTGCAGACCGTCGCATCTGTCCCAAACCATCGCAAGAATAGGCGATTGCGAGCAGCCTCTCGGCTATCACTGGTATCACACATATATAGCAAACCATCTAAGTTTTTACGGAAGAACTCATCAACTATTATTATTGTGGTTTTC
>JAFWSY010000162.1 GCA_017519155.1 Eubacterium sp. | reverse complement strand
GTACCGAAGACGGACGAGCACTTCGCTGCATCTCTTGCAGTTGTGCCTCTTCAGTTACTTGGTTACTACGTATCCGTTGCCAAGGGCTTGGATGTTGATAAGCCACGTAACCTGGCTAAATCAGTTACAGTAGAATAAACGACCACAAAGAAAGAGAGGTCTTATAAAACAAATGTATACTATTACAGATCTTTACGATTTAGAACATACACTTGCGAAGGATTATCTGTCGCAGTTTACTTATCCCTGGGAGGCTCTTAAGGGAATAAAGGATTTTATACTTCAGCTGGGACCCACACTCGGTGAAGAGTATGAAGAAGTATCCGAAAATGTCTGGGTACATAAAACAGCTACTGTATTTCCATCGGCCTATCTTGGGGCACCTTGTATTATAGGACCGGGTACTGAGGTCAGACACTGTGCATTTATACGTGGGTCAGCGCTTGTGGGCGCTGACTGCGTAGTTGGTAACAGTGTTGAGCTTAAGAACGTAATCCTTTTTGATCACGTTCAGACCCCGCATTATAATTATGTAGGTGATTCCATACTCGGATATTTCAGCCACATGGGTGCCGGAAGTATCACAAGTAATGTAAAGAGCGATAAGGCGCTGGTTGTAGTCCATAATGGAACTGAGAATATAGAAACAGGAGTTAAGAAGTTCGGAGCCATGCTCGGCGATTATGTTGAGGTTGGCTGTAATGCTGTATGCAACCCCGGTACAGTAATCGGAAGACATTCAAATGTATATCCTACTTCATGTGTAAGAGGCGTTGTTCCTGAGAATTCCATCTGGAAGGACAGTGGAGTAGTGATAAGCAAGGAGGATAAATAAATGGGTAAATATTTCGGAACCGATGGTTTTCGTGGAGAAGCTAATAAGGATCTGACATTTGATCATGCAGTTAAGATCGGACGTTTTCTTGGCTGGTACTACGGTGCTAAGGAAGGTAAGAAGGCAAAGATAGTTATCGGTAAGGATACAAGAAGAAGCTCATATATGTTCGAGTATGCACTTTGTACAGGTCTTATGGCCAGTGGTGCAGATGCTTATATCATGCATGTTACAACTACACCTTCAGTTGCTTATATAGCAAGAGTTGATGATTTTGACTGCGGTATCATGATCTCCGCTTCTCATAATCCATTTTATGATAATGGAATCAAACTCCTTAACGGTAATGGCGAGAAGATGGATGAGGATACTATTCTTGAGGTTGAGAAGTACCTTGATGGTGAAGTTGAGATACCTATTGCCGAAAGAGCTGATATCGGACGTACAGTTGATTATGTAGCAGGACGTAACCGTTATATCGGATATCTTATATCCATGAGTAAATACAGCTTTAAGGATAAAAGAGTTGGTCTGGATGTTGCCAACGGTGCAGCATGGCAGATCGCAAAGTCAGTATTTGATGCACTTGGTGCAAAGACTTATGTTATGAATGACAGCCCTGATGGCTGCAATATCAATACAGACTGCGGATCAACACATATCGAGCATCTGCAGAAGTTTGTTCTTGAGAAGGGACTTGATGTGGGATTTGCATACGATGGTGATGCTGACAGATGTCTCTGTGTAGATGAGAAGGGTAACATAGTTACCGGAGATCATATCCTCTATGTTTACGGTCTTTACATGAAGGAACGTGGCAAGCTGATCAACAACAAGGTTGTTACAACAGTAATGAGTAATTTCGGTCTTTACAAGGCATTTGACAAGGTTGGAATAGAGTATGATAAGACCAGCGTCGGAGATAAATATGTATACGAGAATATGGTTAAAACCGGAAACCGTATAGGTGGTGAACAGTCAGGTCATATCATCTTCTCCAAGTACGCTACAACTGGTGATGGAATTCTTACAAGTCTTAAGATGATGGAGGTTATGCTCGCTAAGGAGAAGCCTTTATCAGAGCTTACTGCGCCGGTGGTTTATTATCCTCAGGTGCTTAAAAATGTAAGAGTAAAGAGTAAGCCTGAAGCACAAAGTGACCCCGATGTACAGGCTGCCGTAGCTAAGGTTGCAGAGGAGCTGGGAGACACCGGACGTATCCTCGTTAGAGAATCCGGAACCGAGCCTGTTATCCGTGTTATGGTAGAAGCAGAGACTGATGAAATATGCGAAAAGTATGTTGATCAGGTTATAAAAGTAATTGAAGAAAAGGGACATTTAGTTGATGCATAATATACGCTCTTGTGTTATACTACGAGATAGGATTTTTTTAGCGAAAGGGGAACTAAGATGGCTTTAGATATCAAAACAGTATCCTTTGGTGGATATGATAAAAATGCTACAGAAACATATGTTCTTGAGCAGCAGAAGAAGTATGAGGATGAGATAAGCAAACTCAGAGAAGATGCAGCTAAGCTAAGTGATGCTGTCAAGGGTCTTCAGCAGATGCGTGAAGCTAACATGACAGAGTCAAAGAGTACTATAGATGAACTTACAACAGTTAATGACGAGATGAAGGCTGAGGTGGACAGACTCAGAACAGAACTTGAGATATACAAGCAGAGAGAGAATGAGTCAGCTTCAAGATATGAATCCATATCAAGAACACTTCTTGCAGCAAGAGAGAATGCTGATTCTCTTACACAGAAGACTGCTGAAGAATGTGAGG
>JAFWSY010000161.1 GCA_017519155.1 Eubacterium sp. | reverse complement strand
TGCCAGTTTATCTCCAGATCATTTACGCTGAGATCACTTGCAACCTCTATTCCTCTTCCACGCGGAAGGGGTTCCATGAGTATCTGAACCTCCGAATAGTGACGAAGCGGTTCGAAATGTCCGTAACCTACAACCGGATATTTAATCGTTTCTTTAAAAACATAACTTCCCTTTATAAATTCAACCGATACTCCAAATCTGCTAAGTATAGTTTCTTTCAGAATTTCCATCTGAAAATCACCCATAACAGATACACTCACTCTGTCATCTTCAGTCGCTTCTATTCCAAGAAGAGGATCTTCCATGGCAAGCTCTCTTAGCTTTGGATAAAAAACTCGAAGCGGAATATCTTTTGGCAGTTCAAGTTCATATCTAAGGACCGGCTGGGCCAGAGGTGACTCTTCATCATATTCTTCACCTATTCCCATTCCGGCATAGGCACTTTCAAGTCCCGCAAATGCCACAACGTCTCCGGCTTCTGCCTTATCAGGGCTTTCATATCTGCTGCCACTGTAGCTTCTGATTTGGCTAATCTTTTCTCCTGAAAGCCTTTCATCATCTATCTCACTTCTGACAGAGATGCTTCCTCCGGTTATCTTGGCAAAAGTAAGCTTGTGACCATCCTCATAGCCTATCTTGAATACTTTGGCAGAAAATGAATCTCTGTATTTGATATTCGGTAAATAACCTGTTATCAGTTTTATCAATTTATCTACACCGAGATTTTTCAGAGCCGAACCGAAAACCACCGGATGAAAAAGCCCCGAATATATCAGTTTTAATACTTCTTCGGAGGTGATCATTCCCGTCTCAAGAAATCTTTCAATCGTATCTTCGGATAGAGATGCTATCTCTTCGAGAGAGTTTTTAAAGCTTACTCCATCAAAACTTACATAACCTTCTCCAAAACTGTCGATTAGTTCAGACAATATCTCTTCTTCAGACCTCTGACACATATCCATCTTGTTTACGAAAACAAAGTATGGAACCTTGTAACTTCTAAGCATTCCAACCAGACGTCTGGTTGACGCAGTAACACCATCCGGCCCGCTGATTAGGAGAAGCGCAGTATCAAGAACACCCAGCACTCTTTCTGCCTCACCAATAAAATCCGTATGTCCTGGTGTATCGATGATTGTGATCTTAACATCCTCCGAACTTTTATTCAGTTCATTATACTTATCCAGCATGCAGAGCGCCTGTTTTGACAGGATTGTTACGCCCCTCTTTTTTTCCAGATCTCCCGTATCAAGAAAAGCGTCGCCGTTATCAACTCTGCCTGCACTTCTTATCATTCCTGTATCAAACAGTATGCTTTCAGTTAGCGTCGTTTTTCCCGCATCAACATGCGCAAAGATTCCGAGACTTATTTTTTTCATTTACATTTTCCTTATTCTATATAGATATAATATCATGATGTGGGTGTCAAAAATACATGTTGTATTGTACCATTAACAAAAAAGAATTAAAAGGGCATGAATCACTTGAACAAATATATCATTTTGGGTATAAAGCTAATCAAAATGGTTACGAAGGTCTGTCCGAATATCTTGTCAGCGTCCTTCTTTCCTGTTCAAATGTAAAGGATAGGATCAAATTCGTAAAATTGAAAAGTATAAAAAAATCAAAAAAGGCTGATTCCAAAATCAGAATCAGCCTTATATTTTTTTAATGAGTCAAAAAGAACTGTCCCTTTTTGATTCTTATCTATATATAATCTCGTGTCTTCCCGGACCGTTACTTATCATTGTGATTGGGAATCCTATCTCTTTCTCAATGAACTCGATATAAGCTCGGCAGTTCTCCGGAAGCTCCTCGTACTTAGTGATTCCTCTGATATCACACTTCCAACCCGGAAGTACTTTGTATACCGGCTTAGCATCTTTAAGCTTTGTGGTTACAGGGAAGTCTGTTGTAACTTCACCGTCTACCTCGTAGCCAACGCATACCGGAATCTCATCAAGATATCCAAGAGCATCAAGTACAGTAAATGCCACATCTGTTGTACCCTGAAGTCTGCAGCCGTACTTAGAAGCTACACAGTCAAACCATCCCATACGACGTGGACGTCCTGTTGTTGCTCCGAACTCTCCTTTATCTCCACCGTGTGTTCTGAGCTTATCTGCTTCATCACCGAATATCTCGCTGACAAATTCACCTGCTCCAACTGCACTTGAATAAGCTTTACATACTGTAACTACTCTCTTTATCTCATATGGAGGTATACCAGCACCGATTGCACCATAACCTGCAAGAGTTGAAGATGAAGTAACCATAGGATAGATACCATGATCAGGATCCTTCATGGAACCAAGCTGTCCTTCAAGGAGTATATTCTTACCTTCCTTCATTGCTTTATAAAGGAATGCTGAAACATCACATACGTATGGCTTAACCATCTCTTTATATTCCATAAGAGTTGCATAAACCTCATCTACTGTAAGCAGAGGCTTATGATATAAATGCTCAAGAAGAACATTCTTCTGTGCAATAACTCTTTCAATCTTTTCCTTCAGAGTCTTCTCATCAGCAAAGAGCTCTGATACCTGGAAACCGATCTTAGCATATTTATCTGAATAAAACGGTGCGATACCGGACTTGGTTGAACCAAAGGATGCACCTGCAAGTCTTTCCTCTTCATAGCTGTCAAGAAGCACATGATATGGCATAACCATCTGTGCTCTGTCTGAAACGAGAATCTTAGGAGTAGGTACTCCGCCTGCCTCAATTTCCTTTATCTCTTTGAAAAGCTTCGGAATATCAAGCGCAACACCATTTCCTATGATGCTTGTTGTATGATCATAGAAAACTCCTGAAGGAAGTGTATGCAGCGCAAATCTTCCATAATTATTTATGATAGTATGTCCTGCATTGGCTCCACCCTGAAATCTAATAACGATATCAGCCTTCTCTGCAAGCATATCTGTTATTTTACCTTTACCTTCGTCACCCCAGTTAGCTCCTACTACTGCTGTAACCATTTTTATCCTCCTCTTATAAGGTTCTTCGGGTATTACCCCTCGGAAATGTATATATATGAGTTTGTAAACACAACATTTCTACTATACAACATAAAAAGAAATAAGTAAAGAAGAAACAGATATTATATTTTTTGAAAAAAATGTGTTTTCTTTTTGGACTCATGCCGGGTTATTCAAAAACAACCCTGGCATGATCTGAGTCAACAGCATTGTCTATTACTAATGAACGCTCAACAGCTGTGTTTTTAAATATAACATCCACCGATATTTTATTTTTTAACCCAGCCCTGCTATAGTTTAAAAGCCACTTGACCAGTGAGCCTTTATTCTTTATTATCTTACAGTTATCAAATTCGATGAGACTGTTATTAGCCGGAAGCGCGAAGAAACCTATCAGATTATCTCCTGTATGTGTGATATTACACTCTGTAAATCTTATTTTGATGTTATTTACTTCATAGCCCCACACACCTGTATATATCAGATTCTCTGCAGTCGAATTGATCGTACAATTATTAAACTGTATCTCACCTTCCGAAGAATCCACAACTGTCCTGAATTCCACATCGTCAAATATACATTTATTAAAAATACCATTATGGAAGTGTTCAGTACCAACCGTTACTTTTCCTTCGAATGTTCATCCTTCGAATAACCTATCTGCATTTCGGGGTGCATTTAACATAAGCGTTATATTGTCACTTCCATCAAGAGCTTTAAATGTACAATTGTAGAAGTATAATTTATTGTTCATATAGCTTGTCGGCTGTATGATACAATTACGGAATACAGCATTCTGTCCTCCAAAGCTGGTGAAGGTACATCCGTCATATGTTACTTTTTCTGAATAACCAAAGCAATGGGCACTGTCATCTTGTTTTCCGTTCTTTATAGTACAATTCTTAACCTTTACATCAACAAGCTCAGCAAGATTTTCTTCACCAATAGTAGTAATATCCGGGATAGCCACACCATCTCCATCTTTTTTTATGAAATTGATAAAGCCACAATTATTATCATATATTCTTCCATAGGAATTACACTTCTTATCGCCTAAATCACATAGTACTGTATTGCCTTCATCATTCATATTTCTTACAACGAGACCTGTAATACGTGCGTTAAAACCTAACTGATGGTTTTTGCAATTCTCATATACATGATTAAAGCCCGCATTATCTATGACAGTTCCGGTGTTTGTTTCTGTTTTAGAGATAACTTCATTATTTCTGTAGTAAACATCCTGAGTCTCATCCCAGCCGTCCTCAAAGTCAACCGGAAGAGGTGTTATACTATTTCCACAATCAATATATTTAACATTCTCCACCAAAAGATTATTACAGGTTGTTGGAGCCAACGCGCAGGTTCTGGTATTCTCAAAAGTAATATTCTTAATCTGGTGATAGTCTCCAAGTTTTCTTGGATAGATGTATACTCCCTCTATTCCATCGTTATCTACGATATCTGTTTCATTCACAGTCACTCTTGCATACTGTGCATCCGCCGGAATCAACATCTTTCTAAACTGACAACCTGTTACGGTCTTTAAGAAACTCTTGTTACTGTCATAGAAGGAAACATATATAATTGCAGAATTTGTTCTGATTCCTCTGTAGCCTGCCGGATAACCGACATAGAGATAGTCCTCATCCGGATCCCATTCCTTAAGATACGTAAGATCTACCATCGAACTTGTACTGCACTTATCACTTTTCACCTCTTTACCATTTTCGATATTGACATTAGTAAAGCCCATGAGTTTCTGATTATTATCTCCCATTTTAGGCAGCGACCAGATAGTGTGTCCTGTGGTATTCTTAATTGTCAGATTTTCAAGTGAACAATACTTTCCTGCTGTGATAAGCACTGTATTGATACCTTCACCCAGACCATCTACTTCCAGATCGTGTTCCTGTCTTTCATAACGGTCACCTTCAAGAGTACCATTTTCCAGATGAGCATCGATCACATTTTCCATCCTGACGATGCAGCCTGGATTCGAATCAAGGATAGGATCAAGTTTAAATGTACTGCCATTCATATCTACTGTGAAGTATGAAGGAATTGAAATACAGGTTTTTCTTGCATCATTACCATTGATTCGATAAGTTCCCTTCAGAAGAATAATCTTCTTATATCCTTCCTTCTGCTTATCTTCAAAAAGCTTTGTCAGTCCGTCTCTGGTATTAATCAGATCTACTGCATTTGTACTGTTATTATTCTTGATCTTATAGTATGTTAGATCCGCCTGTGTCATATGATATATCTTAGCTGACGCAGTCGTATTCGATGCCACAACCATTAATTCATTATAAAGCTTATGAGATCTTAGACCTGTACTCTTGTCATAGGCCTGAAGAGCAAATGTATGAATACCTTCACTTAACCTGCCGATAGTAAGTGTATAGTCACCAAGCTTTATATCTGATATCTTCTTCTCCACACCGTCTATTTCATAATAAAGATCAAGTGTTTTCTTTGTATCATTCTTCATATACTCAGACTGATAATAATCCGTAATATAAAGAGGAATCTGAATATTATCATTTATAGTCGGCTTCGGATTGAAGTAGTAGGTTGATATATACGGCACCTTAAAAGGTGAATCAATCGGTTCTTCCGTCGGTGTTATTGTTGGCGTTGATACCGGTGCTGTTGGTCTGGCAGTCGGTGCCTTTGTAGGTGTTACTGTTGGTGTTGATGTAGGTACCTTTGTAGGTGTTGACGTTGGGCTCGATGTAGGTACCCTTGTAGGTGTTGACGTTGAGCTCGATGTAGGTACCCTTGTAGGTGTTGACGTTGGCGCTTTTGTCGGAGTTGACGTTGGCTTCTGAGTCGGCGCCGCAGTTGGCTTCTGCGTTGGAACAACTCCCGGTGTCGTCGTTGGTTCTACTGTAGGTGCATCCGAAGTAGCTGATGTCGGTTCTTCTGTAGGTACAGCTGAAGGATCTGATGTCGGTTCTTCTTCTGGTGTAGCCGTAGGTTCTTCTGCAGGTGTTGCTGTAGGTTCTTCTACAAGTGGTTCCGTAGGCTCCACTTCAGGTGTAGCCGTTGGTTCCTCCACTGGTGTAGCTGTAGGATCCTCTGCAGGTGTTGCTGTAGGTTCCTCTTCAGGTGAAGATGATGGATTGATTTTCGGCTCTTCTGTCGGAACATTTGTAGAACCGTTTTGTCTGACAGTAACAGTCACTTTCGCTTTCTTGTTACTTCCGTCCTTTGCTTTAACGGTTATGACAGCCTTTCCTTCTTTTAATGCTGTTACCTTACCTTTTTTACTTACCTTAACTATGGATTTATCACTGCTTTTATATGATACTTTTTTGTAGGTTGCTTTTTTCGGAGATATCTTTACTTTGATCTTAAAGGAATCTCCCTCATTAAGGGTAACCTTCTTCTTACTAACCTTTACCTTTTTAACTGGAGTTCCCACCTTTACCTTAATAACTTTTTTCACCTTCGTATCAACTGAACTCTTTACTGTTATTTTTGTGGCACCTTTTTTGATACCTTTAACCAGTCCCTTATTATTTACTGTTATTATTCTTTCATCAGCACTGGAGTATTCCACTTTTTTGCTGATTTTCCCTGTAGTTTTCACTTTAACCTTAAGCTTATAATTCTGTCCCTTTCTAACTACAAGTATATTTGCCGGTGTACTGGTTACTTTGATAGATTTTACTTTAGCTTTAGCCGATGCTGCCGATGCAGAAACAGGAAATGTTCCTATCGCCATAAAAACGGCTAATATCATAACAAGAATTTTCTTACATAGTTTCATAACTTACTCTCTCTTTATTTCTATATCTTCACTTATTGTTCTATAAGCTTTAATCGTTTGTTAGAAAGATTATTCTTATTATCAAATCTCACTGTCGGATCTTTGCCCGCCACAAGTGGATTATCTATATCATACATAGCAAGACATATGGTGGCATCTTCCGAAAGAGTACCATTATAATCAAATACAAAAGTCCTCTGTGTATTATCTTTAAATGTACCCTTCTCTATCATGACCGGAGCCCCAAAGTTCTCAAGTTTATTTCCCTCTGCATCAGTTATCTCCGCACACAGCTGAATATTAAAGAAGGCCGGTGCAAGACCAGTATTCTTGATCGTAATCGCAAGCTTATTACCGAGACGTTCGGCAGATGTCACCGTGAAGTTGTATCCAAGTCTGTTACACATCTCATCAATCACATCTTTATTCTCATTATAAAACTCATAACTGCAGTGACTATCCTGATCAAAAGCAAAGATAGATAAATGTGATATCTCAATAGTTTCCCTGAAGCGTTCAGGCGTCCAGTTCAGATAATCATAGTCATCCTTTCTCTCATCCCTATAGTGCTTCATCATGCTATATGGCCAGAGATTTTCTCCGATAACCGGCATATTAGCCTCATACGTCGGTATAAGACTCCATTCTCTGTTTGGTGTACATATCAGGCCATTATCACGTTTTGTAATTCCCAGCGAAAGAGCATACTGATATATCTCTCCGATTGCACTTGAAGGAATAGCAAGTAAAGTCTTATCAAATACAGATGCATAATACCTAAGCATATCTTTCTGCACGTCAAGTGATGGCATATAATCACCTTCAGCAAAAGAATTGTGCCATTCTCCAAAATCTCCAAATACGCTGACATCTATAAATTCCACTCTCGGATCACCGTCATAATGCTTTGCAAGTGCAGTGGCAAATGTCTTGCAAGCCCGAATATAGTCCGGATCATCCCATACCGGAAATGTTATATATTCATCTTTATCCTTACGTTTTACAGTCTGTTTCTCAGCCCCTTCTCTGTAAACCCACTCCGGAACAAAGTCCCTGTCATTAATAGATGAAAAAGGAAGAATACGTATTCCATATGTGAGACCATATTCCTCGCATTTATCAAGCATCGTATCGATAGATGACCAGTCATACACACCTTTTTCAGGATTCAGCTCACACCATTTAGGTTCACCGCTGACAATAGTGCAGCAATCCCATGCTCTATTTTCAAGACTGCCCCCGATTCCATATTCATAGCCCTTAGTTGAATCAATATAATGAGGAGCATATGCAGTCATAACAAAACCTTTGTGTGGATTAGATATAGGTTCTCCGGAGATTTCCGTCTCATAGACTGCTGATGGTGCCGCACCAAAATTATATATATCATCGCCGTAGTATATCGGTGGAGTATCTGCGAAAAGGCTCTCACTTATCATCTCCGCATATTTTCTCGCACCGGTTTCATTTAAATGTACCTCGTCTTTTGAATAATAATCTATCTGGTTGTAGTAATAATTTACCAAAATTAGCCTGAACCACTTACTGAAGAAATCAACGATTCCAACCTGTTCATTCGTAGCTATCTCATCCAGAGTAGAATTTAGATACTTATCAGTTATAACCGGATACCTATGGATATCTGACCTGGTACAGGGCATTTTTACAAGATAAACACTTATATTTTTATCCTTTGCGCGACGTACTATATCGGTTATATTTGCGGCAAAAGCCTGCTTGTCACTGTCACTATATCCCGATTGAAGAAGCAGTATGTCTCCGCTTTTTCCATAATACTCTACTGTATCAAAAGCATAACTTTTTATTTCTGATGATTTAAAGGAACTTACTGCCAGATTTCGTATCATATACTTATCTGTATCGACATATTCTCCCAAATACTCTCCCCAGCCGCGGATATCTGTTTCATTCGGTTTTCTGTTTATGGCAGCATTCTCATCACCGAGAATCCAAATCACCGGTTTAGTTACTGTATCCGTAGAAAGCTGCTCAATCTCGATTGCACATAAAGAATGCTCCTCGCCCATACCGGACTCCGCATAGATATTAAGCTGACCATCCGTAACCGGAATAGTGAAAGACTCAGTTTTATTACCCTTCATAAAGAGAATCTGCTTTTTATCCTCTGCTTTTAAAGTTATCGAATCAACATCTCCGGTTGAGACAGTTATCTTATAAATGCCTTTCTTAAGATCTACGCTGAAGGCTCCATATGCCCCCTGAAAATGTACCGCATCACTAAGCGCACCTGTTCCTGATGACGGAACATCTTTTACAAGATGTAGCTGACCAAATCCATATCCCTTACTCTTATCATATGCCTCGGCAGCTGATACACCGATATATCCCTCTTCTGTACCATTTCCCCCAAGATCAAATCTCATATATGTATAATCGGGATTCCTTGTCGGAGTCGGACTTGCAGTTGTGGTTGGAGTCGAACTTGTAGTAGCAGTCGGACTGACAGATGCCGGTGCAGTCGGTTCAACACCCGGTGTTACAGCGGAGCTTGCTGTCGGTTCAGCACTCGGT
Organism: Eubacterium sp.; assembly: GCA_017519155.1. Taxonomy (GTDB): domain Bacteria; phylum Bacillota; class Clostridia; order Lachnospirales; family Lachnospiraceae; genus Eubacterium_Q. The sequence goes on along the minus strand of JAFWSY010000161.1, from coordinate 3,916 downwards.
GTTACAGCGGAGTCTGCTGTCGGTTCAACACTCGGGGTAGCCATCGGGCCCACGGTCACTTCTGAGGTCGGTGTAACTGAAGGATCTGATGATGGCTCAGCTGAAGGCACCATCGACGGGTCGGTTGTTGGTTGAGTCTCCGGTTTAGTCACAGTAACAGCTACTTTAGTTTTCTTATTACTTCCGTCCTTTGACTTAACAGTTATTACTGCCGTTCCTTCTTTTAATGCTGTCACTTTACCTTTTTTACTTACCTTAACAACAGTTTTATCACTGCTTGTATATGAAACTTTTTTATAGGTTGCTTTTTTCGGAGATACATTTACTTTGATCTTATAACTATCTCCTTCATTAAGGGTAACGTTCTTCCTTGTAACTTTAACTTTCTTTACCGGAGTGCCAACCTTTACTTTTATTATCTTCTTTATCTTCGGATTAACAGCACTCTTTATGGTTATCTTTGTACTTCCCTTACGGATACCCCTGACACGTCCCGAACTGCTTACCGATGCTATATTTTCATTGGCACTGAAATATCTGACTTTTTTACCGGCCTTCCCATCAACACTTACTTTCACCTTCAGCTTATAATTCTGTCCTTTTTTTATAACAAGAACATTCGCAGGTACAGAGCTTACTTTAATAGCCTTTACCTTATTCTTTGATGAATCTGCCAATGCTGAAACCGAAAGATTTCCAAGCACCATGAAAACGGTTAAAATAATAACAAGGATTTTTTTATAAATCTTCATATATCTCCAAATCCTCACTCTAATTCTCAAAACATATTCTTACCAGTTTTGGATCGATATCTTTATCTACTGCAAGATTTTTATCCACTTTGGATTTACTGAAAATGATATCTAGCGAAACATTATCTTCAAATCTCTTCGGATTAAAGCCCGTTACCAGATAACCGCTACTCTTATTGATAGTGCAGTTATCAAATAGTATTTTGCTTTTATGCTCGGCTTGTGATGTAAGATAAATCAAAGCATTTCCCGAATGAGTGATCTCACAATCCTTTAATTCTACATTCAGATTTCCGGTATCACTCGTGTTAGGACCAACTTCGAATACATTTCCCGATGAAGAATTAATCTTGCAGTCTTCAAAGTAAACCTTTTCTGAAGATGCTCCGACGCACACAGACAGATTCATATCATCAAACTCACAACCTTTAAATACTCCGGACTTTAAAAACTTATTAGATGTTATCTTGCCTTTGAATTCACAGTTATCAAACAGTCTGTCAGTATTATCAATATTACTGAAATTAAGTTTGACTCCGTCTGACTTTCCATCAAGTGCTTTGAAGGTACAATCATAAAAATGCAGATTTGTTCTTAAATGATCCGATGGCTGAATAGTGCAGTTTTTAAGTGTTGCATTTTGTCCCGAGAAATTAGTAAACGTACAGTTCTCGTATATTATAGGTTCCATGATTGCATTAACTTCTTCTGTCATATATTTTTGCTCTTTTGCATTGTATTTAATGTTGCTCATGGTACAATTCTTTACCTTGAAGTCTATAAATGGTTTATTTTCTTTTCGACCATCTTTAAAGTTTGCATAGCTGAAATCATTATCATATATTCTTCCGTATGCATTAAGTTTTTTTGTACCAAGACTCCAAAATACTCTTGACTTTCCGTCGTTACAATCCCGGACAACACCACCAATCACTCGACCTCTTATCTCTATTGAATGATCGTAACAATTCTCATATATGTGATTAAAGCCGGTATTATCAACTATGGTACAGGTACCTGAAGTCTCCACGACATTGTTGTTTCTGTAATAAATGTCCTGGCACTCTTCAGCGCCATCCTCAAAGTCAACAGCACATGGTGTAATACTGTTTCCGGCTCTCACATACTTACAGTTTTCTATCAGCATGTGATTTACTGCTGTCGGAGAGAGCGCCGTAGTTCTTGTATCTTTAAATGTAACATTCTTTACCTCAAAATATTCGGTATTATGCTTAGTGTATATGGAAACACTGTCCTGATAATCCGGATATGGGAACTTGGTTCCAAGAAGAGTTACTCTTGCGTACTTTGCATTATCTACGACCCTCATCTTCCTGAACTGAAATCCGGTTACGGTCTCCAGGAAGTTTTGGTTCTCATCATAGAAAGATACATAAACAACAAGTGAATCACCCTTTACACCTCTATATCCTTCCGGATGTCCGACATACATATATCTGTCTTCAGGACTATATTCAAGTATAGGTGTGATATCTACCATCGAACTTGTACTGCAGCTATCAGACTTCTTCTCCTGTCCGTCTATAATGGTGGTTCGGGTAAACTCTTTCATCTTCAGGTTTACTCCGCCAACCTTATACTGCGTTAAAAATGTATGACCTGTAGTATTCTTTACTTCCAGATCAGAGATAGAACAGTACCTGCCTCCTACGATGTAAAATGTATTAATTGTTTCTCCCAGACAGTCTTTATTTGCCTGTTCGGTTTCATATTCAAGAGCCTGTCTTTCGAATCTGTCTCCTTCAAGCGTTCCGTTTATCAGATGCGAATCAACTGCATCGTTCATATATATGATCGATGCACTGTTATTCGTCGTAATCGTATTCAGCTTGAAGGTACTTTTATTCATATCTACAGTGAAGTTCGAAGGAATTGTTATACACTTTTCTCTGGCCAGTTCACCGTTTATACGATATATACCATTTAGAAGAATACATTTTCTGTAGCCTGCGGACTTAAGATCGGCAAACATACGTGAAAGGCCATCTCTGGTATAGATCATGTCATTTGCATTACGACTGTTATTATTATTTATTTTATATTTTTCGAGATCTTTATCAGTCATCTTATAGGTCTCGGCTGAAGTAATCTCATAAGTATTTGGATTTACAACCCATAGATCGTTATATATCTTCGGAGACTTCATGCCGTTTTTTTTATCTAAAACCTGAACTGCAAAGTAGTGCATACCTTCACTAAGCTTTCCGATAGTCAGCGTATAATCTCCTAACGGGATATCCTTTATCGTTTTTATATTTCCGTCTACTTCATAGATAAGATCAAGCTTGCCCGAAGTAACATTCTTTAAATAATCAGAATGATCGTAATCAGTCATATAAAGAGGGATCTTAATACTCTCGTTCGTTGAAGGCTTCGGATTAAAGTAGTAAGTTGATACATATGGCACTTTAAATTGTGAATCAACCGGATCAGGTGTCGGTGTAGAAGCCGGCGTCTGTGTCGGTGTTGCTGTCGGTGCCTTCGTTGGGGCAGCTGTTGGTGCTTTTGTTGGTGCTACTGTCGGTACCTTTGTAGGTGTTGTCGTTGGTGCCTTCGTTGGTGTTGCTTCAGGTTCTGATGTCGGTTCTGCTGATGGTGTTGCTTCAGGATCAAGTGTAGGTTCCTCTGTAGGCGCTGCTTCAGGACCTTGTGTAGGTTCCTCTGTAGGTCCTGCTTCAGGACCTTGTGTTGGTTCCTCTGTCGGTCCTGCTTCAGGTGTCGATGTCGGCTCTGCTGTAGGTGCAGTAACCTCCTGATTTCCGTTTCCACGAACAGTAACAGTCACCTTGGCTTTCTTATTGCTTCCGTCTTTTGCTTTAACTGTTATTACAGCCTTTCCCTCTTTTAAAGCTGTCACCTTCCCCTTCTTACTTACCTTTGCAACCGTCTTATCACTGCTTGTATAAGCCAGTTTCTTATAGGTCGGTTTCTTTGGAGAAAACTTAGCTTTTATCTTAATGGTATCTCCCACATTAAGAGTGAGCTTTTTTCTGCTGACCTTTACCTTCTTTACCGGTGTTCCCACCTTCACTTTAATAACCTTTTTTATTTTCGGATCAGCCACACTTTTTACAGTTATTTTGGCAGTACCTTTTCGTATACCCTTTATACGTCCCGTACTACTAACAGTTACTATACGTTCA
>JAFWSY010000160.1 GCA_017519155.1 Eubacterium sp. | reverse complement strand
TACAGCGTTACTGCAGTGTACGACGGAGAAGCCGCGACTCTTGAAGCGAAGAAGAAGGCATTTGACTGCATGGTATTTGATATCATGATGCCTAAAATGAATGGAATAGATGCGCTTAAGATTATAAGGGAATCGGGAGATATGACTCCTGCGCTTTTCCTTACGGCTAAGGCGGAACTTGATGACAAGGTAACGGGACTTGATGCGGGAGCGGATGATTATCTCACTAAGCCTTTTGCCATGGTGGAGCTTCTGGCAAGGATAAGATCCCTCACCAGAAGGAGCGGTGAGTATTCACCGAAGAAGCTGAGCTTCGGTTCGGTTACACTGGATATAACCGGTCAGGAGCTGATTTCAGAGAATTCTGTCAGACTTGCGGGAATGGAAGCAAGCCTTATGGAGTTCTTTATGATGAATCCGGATAAGGATTTTACAACCTCCGAGATATACAGTCACGTGTGGAATGAAGACGAAGCCGGTGAAGATGTGGTGTGGGTTTATATATCCTATCTCAGAAATAAACTGAGATCCATATCCGGCGACATAGTGATTGAAGGTGAGCAGGGTGGAAGCTTCTGTCTTAAAAAGATGAGCTGACACAGGGAGTGATGGAAAATGTTTAGAAAGCTGAGAATTAAGTTCATAGCTATTGCAACATTATCAATGATCATAGTGCTTTCCATGGTTCTTTTTCTGGTAAATCTGATCACTTACAGAAATGCCCTGGAGGGTGTTTTTGATACGGTTGATTTCATATCAAGTCATAGTGATTCGGATATGACCGGGAAGGATTTTAAACAGTTCAGAGTCTCACCGGAGACACAGTTTGAAACAAGATACATCACTGTTATTGTTGATGAATCAAATACTATGGTGACATTTAATAAAGAGCATATAGCAGCTATTGAAGATTCTGAGGTAGAGAGCTTTGTCAGCTATGTTACCGGTACCAGAAGCAGAAGAGGTATCTTTATTTACGACGGTCTGACCTATGCATATTTAAGAGTAAAAGACGAGGGAAATGTAGACAAGATCACTATAATGGACTGTACCAGAAATCTTTATCTGGCTCATTCCTTCCGAATTATCTCTCTTTATATCGGAGTTATAACCATACTGCTGTTCGTTCTGATCATGTCGATTTTTGCAAGAAAGGCTGTTCAGCCGATGGTAAATAATATCGAGGCGCAGAAGCAGTTCATTACAAATGCAAGTCATGAGCTTAAGACTCCTCTTGCAGTTATATCAGCAAATACTGAAGTAATGGAAATGATGAATGGAAAGAGTGAGTGGACTGAAAGTACCATTAATCAGGTGAACCGTATGTCAGAGCTTATCTCCCAGCTGGTTGTTCTTTCGAAGCTGGAGGAGCGGGAGGATCTGGTGCTTGTGGATGTTGATTTTTCCGGAGAAGCAGATAAGGTAGTGAGCTCCTTTAAAACCGTTGCCGAAACTCAGGGAAAACGTCTTGAGGCAGACATAGCCGAGAACGTAAATGTAAAGGCTGACGAAAAGGGAATACATGAGCTTCTGAATATCCTGGTGGATAATGCGGTTAAGTACTGTGACGAGGAAGGCCTTGTGAAGGTAACTCTTCATCAGAAGGGTAAAACTGCAGTACTTACTGTTTCCAATGATTATATAGAAGGAGAGGGCGAGGATTACCGCCGTTTCTTTGACAGATTCTACAGAGCAGATGAGTCTCATAATAATGAGAAGAAGGGCTTTGGAATAGGTCTTTCAATGGCAGACAGTCTGGTAAGAATGTTCGGGGGAAGGATAAATGTAACCTATAAAAAACCTCAGATCATTTTTACGGTTATTATATAGCCTGATGATTACAATATAACTTGCGTTAAATAGCCGAAAAGTTGTATAATCATTAGTGTTATTTCACAAAAAGATAAACGGACGAATCCTTTTTTGAATCCGTCCGTTTACCATTAGTGAAGGTTAAAAGTATTTATATGATTAAAGAAGATATAATCTTCTTTAACAGGGGGCTTGTTCATTTGATGAGTAAAGTATATATATTTTCTTAATTAAATTATACAAGAATATTGCATTTAATATTAAAATGATGTGTATAATTTTATAAAATTAGACAGATTTTGAAAAATGTATAAATGAAGGTAACTAAAAAGGGGTAGTATTATGTCGGAGATTAACAGAGAGATTACAGAAGTATTATTTTCAGAAAGAGAAAATGAAATAAAGCACCCCACATATGAAAGTGAGATGGGACTTTATAATCTGATAGCGGAAGGGAAGATGGATGCCGTAAAAAGAACTATGGCAGCACAGCCGAAACCCAATGATGAGATAAGAGGAATCCTTTCCGATAATCCGATGAGAAATGCCATGTATCATCATGTAGCCATGACGGCTCTCATTACAAGAGTATGTATAAGCAAGGGCATGCCGCAGGACGTGGCTTATAAGCTCAGCGATATATATATAAGAAAAGCAGACAGGCAGACCAGAGTTGAAGATATAGAGAAGGTTCAGATGGAGACTGTGGAGTCGTTTACCCAGTATATGTACGAATCCTCGAAGCTGCCGGTACAGTCCAAGCAGATAGTACAGTGTGTTGACTATATACGTGCCAATATCCATAAGAGTCTTACAGTATCAGAGCTGGCAGATCATGTTGCGTTAAATGAAACCTATCTGTCCAAGCTTTTCAAGAAAGAGATGAAATGCTCCGTAAGTGAGTATATAAGAAACGAAAAGATAGAAGAGGCCTGCTGGCTTCTTAAGTATTCCGATAAAACCAGTATTGAGATAGCTACTGACCTGTCATTTTCATCCCACAGCTATTTTATCAGTGTATTTAAGAAAGTGACCGGTACCACACCAAAGGAATACAGAAATATGAATTACAGAAAACTGGTATAACAAAATGCAAAGTCATGAAGAAACAAAGATAAGAAGAGAAGCTGCTGAGGTTGCGAAGGTATTCTCCAGAACAAAAGAGTTTACAAACCTGATGACACTATATAGATGTGCCATCATGGAAATAGAAACGAAGCTGAATGTTCTTAATGAAGAGTTCTCACTTCAGTACGATCGTAATCCTTTCGAGTCCATAGAGTCCAGACTTAAGAGCCCTACAAGTATCGTTGAGAAAATGATGACCAAGGGCATGGAAATAAATGTGGAGAACATGGAAGGAGAGATATTTGATATTGCAGGAATCAGAGTAGTCTGCTCCTTCAAGGAAGATATCTATAAGCTGGCAGACCTTCTGGTTCAGCAGGACGATATACTTCTTCTTGCAAGAAAGGACTATATAGCGAATCCCAAGCCCAATGGCTACAGAAGCTTCCATATAATCGTAGATATCCCTATCTTTTTATCAGAGGGAAAGAAGCATATGAAGGTGGAGGTTCAGTTCAGAACCATAGCAATGGATTTCTGGGCATCCGTAGATCATAAGCTTAAATATAAAAAGGAACTTAAGCATCCTGAAGAGGTTGTGGCAAGACTAAAGAAATGCGCCGACAACCTGGCAGAGATGGATGATGAGATGGAAGAGATCCGTCAGAGTCTGGATAAAGAATTCTGATCCTGCTGAGTTTCCAATAGAAAAGAGAGATTAAAACAGACTATGAGATTTAAAGGCATAACTAAAACATTTCCGGGACGTTTCATAACCCGTTACGACATCGATTACGAACCAGAGGACGGCAAGGCAAAAACCTACGAGATGATCAGCCGTAATAAGGATATAAAGAGCTTTGAGGAGCTCCACGGAGATAAGGCAGATGCAGTGGTTATGATCATGACCACTCCGGACGGCGAGAAGATACTGATAAGCAAAGAATTCCGCATGGCGGCAGGCTGGTGGGTTTATAACTTCCCCGCAGGACTTATAGACGAGGGCGAGACTCCCGAAGAGGCTGCCGAAAGAGAACTTCGTGAGGAAACAGGTCTGAAACTGGTTAAGATAGATGACGTGATCGGCCTCAGCTACAGTGCCATCGGTTTCTCAAATGAGATGAATATTACCGTGGTGGGAAGCTGCGAAGGAACCATCAAAAAATCAGATTCTTCATTTGAAGAGATAGAGGCTGCGTGGTATACTAGGGAGGAAGTGCGGGAGCTTCTTAAAACAGAACGCTTTGCCGCAAGGACCCAGGCGTTTCTATACCTCTGGAGCCGCAGTTAACACAAAAAAGATGACACTTTATTATCAGGTGAAAAACTGTCATCTTTTACAGGAGAAGGAAAATGGGAATTTTATCAAGATTTAAGGATATAATGGCATCGAACATAAATGCCGTTTTCAAGAAGGATGAGAAGAATCCTGAGAAGGCTATTGAGAAGTATCTTATGCAGCTCAGGGCTGACCTTGGCCAGGTAAAGGCTGAGACCGCTGCTCATGAAACTGAGGTAAGACGTGCAAAGATGTCTTATGATGAGAACAGGGCAGAGGCTGCAAAGCTTATGAGATATATAGAGAAGGCGAGTGCCGCCGGAAATGCAGCGGATGCGAGTATTTATTCAAACAAGCTTGACGGAGTAAATCAGGACGGCGTAAGGCTGGAGCAGAGATACAATGAGGCAAAGGACAGCTTCGATAAGCTGGCTGCCATGAATGATAAACTCAGCACGGATATCTCTTCTCTTGAAGGAAAGCTTCTGGAGATAAAGTCCAAGGTTGAAGCTGCAAAGGCTCAGCAGAAGATGAATACTATGGCTGAAAAAGCCGGTGCAGGCAATCCTGATGAGATGTTTTCAAGGATGAATGAAAAGGCTGATTATAT
>JAFWSY010000159.1 GCA_017519155.1 Eubacterium sp. | reverse complement strand
CTCTACAAAGAGTCCACTCTGCTCATCGCTGTGTCCCGTGATACTGTCCTTGATAACCGGGGTAAATGTCTTCTCCCCGAAAGTCTCTATAACCGCCGGTCCGGCATAACCCTTTATCTCGTCCTTTATACTCTCATATACATCCTTAACCACATCAATTCTTCTCTGTACATATCTCTTATCCAGGAAGAAGCTGTCATCCAGTCTGTGGTCGAACTCAAACTGCATATTCGGCGAAGTACTCTCAACTCCGGGCTTCATCGTCCCTTTTCTTACCAGACGACTGGCAACACTACGACTCAGAACAGTTTCCAGCCCCATAGCCTTAAACTGTTTCATGGCTGCCCTGACGATTCGCTCCTGACCTATATGATATCTGATGCTTACATATTTCTTTCCCTCGAAGCTTACATTCATCACATCAAAGCCTCTTCTGAAGCCATCCGTAAATGTATGAGCCATACTATCTATTTCTTCCTCCGAAAGTCCGGCCAGATACTTCGAAAGCTTTACCTCATTATCTGATATATAGTCTCCGTACATATAAAGATATGCCGCACTCTCAAGATCAGCTTCACTTACTATCCTGTAGGCAGCACTTGCTTTATTGGGAAATGTATTCTCCATTATTCTGTCTGCAGCAACTTCTTCTATATAATCAAAAGCATAATAATATACAGCAGACTCTATCTCCGATATATTGGGTCTCTCCCCGTCCTTGAAAAGCCCATAGATATAAAGAAAGAGTTCAAGAAGATAAGTAACCTTTGCAAGCTCGTTTATACCTTCATCTCCATTTACCTGAGTAAGCATTACCGGGATAGTCATAAGCTCAGCCGAAATAAATGAAAGTATACCACCGTATATTCCGAGTCTTTCCTCTGCATAATCAGGATTGGAATATGACATAGCATAATTCTCAGGAAGAATATCCTCGTATATCTTTTTATTTCTCTCGGCAAGTTCTTCGATGAATACAAAATCATTTGCAGAACCTTTTTCATCATCTGCAACGAGAACATCTATATTATATTTTTCAAAGTCCTTAAGAAGAAAACTTATCTCCTCTGCCTTTTTTACAAAAAAATCCAGATAAAAATAATCACCCTCCTCAGAAGAGCCTTTACATTCATCCGGAATCTCTTTTATTCTTTCTTCAGCGAGAGCAAATCTCTCTTTTATCTCTGAATCATATTGATCTATCTCTGACCCAAACTGTTTATTCTCTGAATCAAACTGATTATTCTTTGAATCAAACTGATTATTCTCTGAATCAGATATTTTAATCTCTAAATTATTTTGTCTGTAATTCGTGTTCATAATCTTATACCTTTTTATTATTTAGGTACCCCAATATAACAATTATCAGGGTACCTTTTTTATTTTTTTATCTACATTTTGAACTTATCTATTATTTTAAAGCAAGATATCACTTATTTCATCGAAGAAAGGATACCTTTTTATTATTTCACACCGTATATTGAACGGCAACTCGTTCAAACAAATATATTTCTTAAAAATCAAAGCAAATACAACAGCACTATCAATAATATATCCACCACTGCAATTATCATCGATGCCCTTTTACCCAGGATTCCTCCGTCTTGATTCTTATAACCCAGGAATCCGAAAACAAACGCCGTTATCCCCATTATCAGAGAAGCAAAGAGAAGGCTTCCTATGTATTCAGGAAGATTTCCCTTCATCACCACTGAAAGAATAACGGATACAAGTATTATCACTAAACCGGTTATACCAAAAGCGAAGGAAAATATAGTATCCTTCGCCATTAATTCATCGGTAAATCTGTAAACCTTTTTCTTTCTCATTTCTTATACAAACTTTCCTCAAACTGGTGACAGTTTGAACCTGGTTCATCTGTCACATTTTTTGGTAACAGTTTAAACCTGGTTCATCTGTCACCTTATTTTACACATCCTCTGATTTCATCCAGACTCTTGATGTTTTCTTTGATCATAAAGTCTTTTATTCCTTCAATCACATGAAGGGTCGTATAGGGATCATGGAAATTAGCAGTTCCTACTGAAACCATGGTTGCACCGGCCATAATGAATTCAAGAGCATCCTCTGCATTTGCTATTCCGCCCATTCCGATGATTGGAACATCTACTGCATTTGCAACCTGATAAACCATTCTTACAGCCACAGGTTTTACTGCAGGACCCGAAAGTCCGCCGGTCTTATTCTTTACGGCAAATGTTCTTCTGTGGATGTCTATCTTCATGCCGGTAATTGTATTGATAAGAGAAAGCGCGTCAGCTCCACCTGATACAGCAGCTCTGGCCATCTCAGTTATATCAGTTACATTAGGACTGAGCTTCATAATAACAGGCTGCTTCGCCTTCTTCTTGATTTCCTTTGTAATATTCTCAAGAGCTGTTGGATCTACACCGAAAGCGATTCCGCCCTCTTTTACATTCGGACATGATACATTGATCTCCAGAAGATCTACATCCTTCTCGTCCGCCAGACGTTCAACCGCTTCAACATACTCTGTAACGCTGTGTCCGCAGACATTAACAATAACACCGGTATCATATCCGCTAAGGAACTTAAGGTCCCTTTTGATAAATGTATCCATACCGGGATTTTGAAGACCTATAGCATTAATCATGCCCCCATAGGTCTCAGCTATACGGGGAGTAGGATTACCCTCCCAGGGAGTGATTGCAACCCCCTTAGTTGTAACAGCTCCCAGCTTATTTAAATCAACAAAATCACCATATTCCATACCGGAGCCGAAGGTTCCGGAAGCAACAGTAACAGGATTCTTAAAATGTACTCCGCAGAAATCCACTGACATATCTACGTCCATATTCATATCAACACCAGATGTCTTAAGATTATCCATTACAACTCCACCTCCTCAGCATAGAATACAGGTCCGTCAACGCATATCCTTTTATTCTTAACCTGAGAATGTTCATCAACCTCAGTTGTCTTTGTTACACAGGCAAGGCACGCACCTATACCACAGGCCATTCTCTCCTCAAGAGAAATCTGTGCTCTAACACCACTTTCCTTAGAATACTGCTGAATAGCACGAAGCATAGGCTTCGGACCGCAGGCATAGATCATATCACCTGTAATATTATAATGCTTTAATGCATCAAGAACATTTCCTTTTAAGCCTACATTCCCGGAATCACTGGAGATATACACTGTAGCAATCTCTTCAAACTCTTCAAGGAGAAATGTATCGTTACGATATCCGAGGATAACAGATATATCTTCCTTCTGAAGACCTTTAGCAGCCAGCTCCTTTGCAAGGCAAAGCATAGGAGGTATACCGATGCCGCCTCCCATAAGAATAGCCTTCTTGGAATCAGTTTCATAACCATTTCCAACAGGTCCTGTTATTTCAAGAGTATCTCCCTCGCTCAGTTCACTGAACTGTCTGGTACCTTCACCTGCAGTCCTGTAAACAATACGAAGAATACCTTCCTCTTTATCCAGCTCGCAGATGCTTATAGGTCTGGGAAGAAGTCTCGAATTATCATTAGTATATATATTAACGAACTGTCCGCTATGAGCCTCAGCCACAAGAGCCGGACATCTTAGATACATACTGTATATATCTTCAATCAGATGTTTTTGATTAATTATCTGAGCTTTTATCTTTTTCATACAAATGCATTCTCCCTGATATCTGTGAGCATATCAACAACAGCAGCACGTGAAGCATCAGCATAGCCTTCGCCACCGAACTGGGCATATTTATCACTCTTATAAGCAGCAATTATTCCTCTTGAAGAGTTAACGATAGCGCCGAGACCATCCTCGTTGAAGTAACCCTTCAGATCCTTACCGCTTCCGCCCTGTGCACCGTAGCCCGGAACAAGGATATAAGCCTTTGGCATAAGCTTTCTTAAAATGATTCCCATTTGAGGATATGTAGCACCAACAACAGCGCCCACATTACTGTAATCTCCATCCATGGACTCAGCTCCCCAGGCATTAACCATATTTGCAACAACCTCATATAAAGGTCTTTCATCTTCTTCTATCATCTTATCCTGGAATTCTCCTGAAGAAGGATTTGATGTCTTAACAAGAACAAATATACCCTTGTCCTCTTTATTACATACAACTACAAAAGGCTTTACACCATCAGTTCCAAGATATGGATTTACAGTAACGATATCTTCATCAAAAGGTTTGATTACATTTCCTCCAAGTTCTACAGAACCGATGTGGCCTATAGCGTAGGATTCTGAGGTAGAACCTATATCACCTCTTTTTATATCGCCGATAACCACAAGTCCCTTTGAATGAGCATAGTCAACAGTCTTCTTATATGCAACAAGTCCGGGAATTCCGTACTGCTCATACATGGCTATCTGTGGTTTAACTGCAGGAATAAGATCTGAAACATTGTCCAGGATTCCTTTATTATATTCATAAAATGCTTCTCCGACAGCTTCAAGTGTGTATCCGAGCTCGTTATACCATTTATTTAAAATGTGCTCAGGAACAAACTTCAGCTGTGGATCAAGTCCAACTACTATCGGAGCTGATTTCTTTTTAATTTCATCGATAAGTCTGGATATCATTTACATTTCCTCCCATCCGTTTTACACTCATGCATTTGCATCATAATTTGCATGAGCAAATCGTTACCTATTGTACCATTTCAATCCGTTAGTGTCAAAAGCACCTTACAAAAAGAGCCTATACAAAAGTATAGACTCTTTAATAATTCTATTCTCCTTCAGGTGGTGGAGTCGGTTCTTCCGGTGGTGGATTCTCTGAAGTAGGTTCTTCCGTAGGAGGTTCTGTAGGAGCTTCTGTCGGTGGCTCTGTAGGAGGAGCTTCTGTTGGAGCTTCCGTCGTCGCCTCCGTTGTCTTCTCTTTAGTCTTCTCTTCGGTCTTCTCTTCGGTCTTTTCATCGGTTGTAGGATCATCGTCATCATCACCGCCATCGACCTTCTCAAAGTAAGCATCGATTGTATGAGACTCTTTCACCTTCTTGAATTTATATTCAGAAACAGCACCAACGCTCTTTCCGTCTACCTTAACATCTTTAATTCTATATCCGCTCTTTGGAACTATATAGATTGTAACGCTCTTGCCGGGCTCAACTACTACGGTATCGGAAATAGTTCCGCCCTTACCGGCTGAGGTTGTTATCTTAAGTCCGCCTTCAACCTCAGGATGAAGAGGACATTTGGTAGTAAACAGCGACTTATCATACTTGAAATCAGCACCGATAAGCTTCATATTACCTTCATCATCATAAGTGACATCATATTCCTGTGTCTTAGGGCATGTATTTGTTGCAAGGAAATGTGACTCCTTACATACAACTACCTTTGTTATATGGCCTTTACAAGACTTCTTAGGAACGTGTTTCTCATCAAACCAGTCGGTCGACAGAGGACATCCTGTACCGGGAAGAAGTCCTGTCAGCTTACATACTGTAGCCTTAGTAAGTCCTTCCGGCTGTGTCCAGTCTGCTTCCGGATCCTGGCCCTCAAGTTCAACTATCTTGTCGTTTATATCACGCCACATAGCCTTATGCATCTCAGTATTGATTGTAATATCCGAATCATATCCAAACCATACTGAACTTGTATAATAAGGTGTCATGCCGCAGAACCAGAGATCGTATGAATTTGAAGTCGTACCTGTTTTACCGGCACATTTAACTCCGGAGGTAAGACATGCTCTGGTACCTGTACCTGAGGTAACAACGTCCTTCATGGCATCTATCAGCTGATAAGCTGTTGTTGCTTCACACACTCTATGAGAATGCGTAGCAGGATTTGTATTATCAATAATTATATTCCCATCATGGTCATAAACCTTTGAGTAATAAACAGGCTTAACATATGTTCCCATATTAGCTATAGAAGCATAAGCAGCTGTTATTTCAAGATTGGTTACACCAAAAGTAAGACCACCAAGCGCCGTAGACTGCTGTATATCCGAATAGATTTCTCCGTTAATGATCTGTTTATCAACCAGAGTTGTAAAGCCCATATTCAGAAGATACTCATAAGCTACTGCCGGAGTAACTGCAGTTATTGTCTGAACTGCTATGATATTCATAGAATCACGAATAGCATCTCTGAGTGAACTCGGCCCCCTGTAACCTCCATACCAGTTATTTACAGGTGTATCATCATAATAATTAAATGGCTTATCTTCAAATCCTGAACCAAGACCTCCCTCTGTATCAATGTAAGGAAGGAAACCAGCAAGAACCTTAAATGTAGATCCCGGCTGCTGAGGAGACATAGTTGCTCTGTCCAGGCCAAGATTCTCTGTCTTCTCGCCTCGTCCACCGCTGATAGCCTTTATATATCCTGTCTTCTGATCGATAACGGTAAATGTAGCCTGAGGCTGGACAAATGTCTTGAATTCTTCAGCCAGGTAGGTTGCACCCGTCTCTTCTAACATGGCTTCTTTATAAGTATCTGCCGCTGCCCTTGCATCCTCTTCGCTCGGATATATGTTTGTATATTTGTAATCTTCTGTAAGCTTCCTGTAATAGTTTAGAAGTGTATTTGTATCGTAATTATATGTAGTTATCTCATCCTTATCAAGAAGTGTAAGCTTATACTCCAGAGCCACAGATGTAGACTCAGGATAATACTCAGGATCATTTATGGTCTCATCAACTATGTTCTGGATATCATAATCCTGAACAGAATAGATGCTGTAACCACCTGTATACATTTCATCGAAAGCCTCTTCCTCGCTCAGATCATAAAGATCCATGAGGTCATCTACGAAGGCTCTCATTAAGTCATCTGTATAGAATGAATTATACGTGAAATTTTCATCGTTCTGTTTCTTGATTTTACGGATACGTGAATATACATCATCATTTAATGCTCTGTCATATTCAGCCTGATCTATATATTCCAGCTCCAGCATCTTATCCAGAACGTCAGTTCTTCTGTAATTGTTGTAGGTTGGGAAAACAACCGGATCAAATCTGTAAGGGTTTTTTGTGATACCTGCGATAACGGCTATCTCGGAAAGCTTCAGTTCACTACAGGACTTCTCGAAATATCTCTGTGAAGCAGCCTCAACACCGTTGGTACCCTGTCCTAAATAAATAGTATTCAGGTAATACTCAAGGAGCTGTTCCTTTGTATAGCTTTTCTCCAGCTCGATGGCCAGATACTGCTCCTGAATCTTACGCTCTATCTTCTGTATCTTCGTGGTCTCATCCATACCAACATTGAACACCTGGTTCTTTATGAGCTGCTGAGTAATGGTTGAAGCACCTTCATCGAAGTTACCTGCCAGAACGTCCTTAACAAGAGCTCTGAAGATACCACGAACATCTATACCATTATGCTTCCAGAATCTTTCATCCTCGATGGCAACAAATGCGTTGATCATCTCCTCTGGAATATCATCGTAGTAGATATAGATACGATCAGAATTGATGGTTGAAAGGGTATCTCTTTCATTTCCTTTCTCATCATATATGACAGTCTTAAAGCCCTTTGGCTTGATACTGATCTTAGAAGCATCCGGAGCATCGTCCAGTATACCCTTCATCATGCCAAATCCTGCTCCTGCCATAACCAGAATAAGAAGCACAAAAACCGAAAGAATGACCTTAAATACATCTGTAAATACACGTCTTCCAATTCTCTGCGATCTGGATTTAAGTTTTTTCTGTTTCTTAATAACACTTTCTTTACTAAAGTTCAAAGTGCGCCTCCACTATATACTAAAAATAAACCAAATTTTAGTATAACACTATCTTATTGCTTTGTAAAATGTAATCTATCTTCTATTTTGGAACAGCTTTCTGGCTACTCCTATAAACTGTTCATTATTCTTTGTCTGATGGAAAAGTTTAAGCAGATCCTCAGTAACATCTTCATTCTTCATGCTGTGGAATCTGGAATGGATGATATCCAGTATCTCTCTTTCATCTCTTGAAAGAAGCAGATCATCCTTTCTTGTTCCCGACTTGGATATATCGATTGCAGGGAAAACTCTCTTTTCCTGAAGATCTCTGTCAAGAACCAGTTCCATATTACCTGTACCCTTGAATTCCTCGAATACCACATCATCCATACGGCTGCCCGTATCTATAAGAGCAGTTGCAAGAATGGTAAGGGAACCGCCCTCACGCATATTTCTGGCTGCTCCGAAGAATTTCTTAGGCATATGAAGTGCCGCAGGATCAAGACCACCGGAAAGTGTTCTTCCGCTCGGAGACACAGTAAGGTTATAGGCTCTTGCAAGTCTTGTGATGGAATCAACAAGAATTACAACATCCTGTCCGCTTTCAACCAGTCTCTTGGCTCTCTCTATAACCATCTCGGAAACTCTCTTATGATGTTCAGGAAGTTCATCGAAAGTTGAATATATAACCTCCGCATTTTCCCCTTCTATGGATTCCTTTATATCTGTAACCTCTTCAGGTCTCTCATCTATAAGAAGCACCAGTAGGTTCATCTCAGGATTAGCCACACTTATTCTCTTGGCTATCTGCTTAAGGAGTGTTGTCTTACCGGCCTTAGGCGGTGATACGATCATTCCTCTCTGTCCCTTTCCTATAGGCGAAAAGAGATCGACTATTCTGAGGGAAACAGGAGCCCCTGTATAATCAAGATGGATTCTTTCATTCGGGAATATAGGGGTCATATCCTCAAATTTATATCTTTTAACAATTTCTGCCGGAGTATATCCGTTTACAGATTCTATATAAAGAAGTGCGCTGAATTTCTCGTTCGGAGAATTCTTCTTTCTTACAGGTCCTTTTACGATATCACCTGTACGAAGTCTGAACTTACGGATCTGAGACGGAGCTACATAGATATCTCTTTCACCGGGCATATAATTATCACTTCTGATAAATCCGAAGCCATCAGGCATAACCTCAAGTATTCCGCTTGCAAATTCCTGCTCTGCTTTACTGTCTTCAGCCTCTCAAAAGCTTTTTCTTCTGTATCCTCAGGAATATCTTCAGGAAGTTTTTCCTCGCGGATTTCCTCTTTAACCTCTTCCCGCTTTTTAACAGGAGCAGTCTTTTTACCCTTTACTGAAGTCTTTTTATCAGCCGGTGATTTCTTTGCCGGAGCCTGCGTATCTTCCTTAACAGCTTTTTCAGACTTGTTATCAGAAGAAGCAGTTTTCTTCTTAGAAGCATTTTTAGCTGCCGGCTTCTTTTCAGCCGCTGCTGCTTCCTTTTTAGGCGCAGCCGCCTTCTTCGCCTCAGGCTTATTACCTGTTTCAGCCTTGGCTTCTCTCATCTTATCGATGTTAGTAAGAAGTTCAACCAGCTCGTTCTTCTTGATATCTTCAACGCCCCTTATTCCTTTTTCTTCAGCCAGAGCACGAAGCTCCGCTACTTTCATTTTTTTGTAATCCATAAATTACCTCGCTTCTATGATAATTAAAACTATAACATTTTTACATCAAATAAACTTCAAAAAACTTAAATCAATCATTTAATTCAAATAACAAATATCTTGCAAATAAAAACTAATTGTTATATCCTTATCATTACCTAAAAATTCTAATAATTTGGAGCTGTTATGGAAAATCAAAACCTGATGCTATACAAACTAATAATTTTATATATGCTTGACAGGACAGACGAGTATACTATTACAAATGCTCAGATAACTAACTTCATACTCGATAGAAACTATACGACTACCTTCAATATACATGAATCCTTAAGCGAACTTATAGATAAAAATTTTATATCTGTCAGTACTATCAGAAATACCAAGCACTATCAGATAACCAATCAGGGAGAGGAAGCCCTCTCATATTTTGAAAACAGAATTTCCAATACTATTAAACAGGAAATCCGCGAATATTTCAAGAAGGAAAAAATTAATCTTAAGAATGAATCAGAGATATTCTCTGATTACAGTCTTAATGATCATAATGAATACACTGTAGAATGTGCTATACGTGAGAAACGAGAAACTCTCGTTGATATAAAGATTAATGTTCCAACCAAAGATCTTGCCAGACTTATTTGTGACAACTGGAGAACAAAAAGTACAGACATTTACCAGATGCTGGTAAATGAACTGTGGGAAAAGAACTGATCAGCCGATATATTCGGCTATACAGTCAAGTATCTCCTCTCTGCCGCTCTTATCAAGAGCTGAATGAGGAAGAATAACGATATCCTTCGGAGCCTTCAGAGTATCTCTGATAAGCTTAAGCTGCTTATCTCTCTGGCTCCTTTTTATTTTGTCCAGCTTAGTGGCAACTATAACCGGTTGGAAACCGTTTGATACGATATAATCATACATCATGATATCGTCCTTTGTGGGCGCATGTCTGATATCGATCAAAAGAACAATGAGCTTAAGATTCTCTCTAGTCCTAAGATACTTCTCTATCATCTTGCCCCACTTGGCTCTTTCAGTCTCAGATGCCTTTGCATAGCCGTACCCAGGAAGATCCACCAGATAGAACTCATTATTTATAAGATAAAAATTAATCGTAACAGTCTTTCCCGGACTGGATGAAGTTCTGGCCAGATTCTTACGATTAAGGAGCGAATTAATAAGTGAGGACTTGCCTACATTTGACCTTCCCGCAAAAGCGATCTCAGTCTCCTCAATCTCAGGAAACTTGGATGTAGGTCCACACACATGTATTAATTCAGAAGTTTTTATTTTCATAATTATCCACTTTCCAAAAGATGACACTTTTTCACCTGATGAAAAAGTGTCATCTTTTT
>JAFWSY010000010.1 GCA_017519155.1 Eubacterium sp. | reverse complement strand
CTGGAAACGTATACCTGCTATCTGGAACCATCTCTTGGCGTTATTAACGTTATTACCTGCAATAAGAACGGCTACAAGGAGCACCGTACTTACTATATAGAGAATTCCATAAAATTTTATGATGAAATGATAATCTATAAGAGAAAGAGTTATCATTATTACAATTGCAAGTCCTACTCCGACTGACTGCTTAAGGGTGAAACTGGAATTAACCTTATTGATAATAAGAACTCCCAGTATCATCAGTGCAGTAACCACGAATAACAATATGAAGTTGTAGTATCGGAAATTATACCTTTTTAACATTTATAATTAATCTCCCACTTCACCGTTATCCTGAGTGAAGGTTGCATCATTAAGTGCTTCTTTATCATACATATAAGCATATATGAATCCTGTAAGATCCGCGGCATTTGCCGAGGAATATCCGTTTGGTATAACAGTCGTAACCGAAACCTCCGGAGAATTATAAGGGGCATAGGATATGAACAGAGCGTGTGAAGGTCTGTCCTCGCCCTCCTGTGCAGTACCGGTCTTTCCGGCAACAGCAACATTTATACTGTTAAGGAGCCTGTTCTTGGAAAGGTCGTCTGTAACAACCAGTCGCATACCGGTATGTACGCTGTTCCACAGGGAATCATCGATATTAACCTGTGCAGCAATGGTATGACTGGAGGATTTGACTACATTTCCCTCATAATCTGTGATCTTATTCATAAGAGACAGATTATAACAGGTACCGCTGTTGGCAACGGTGGATACATACTTGGAAAGCTGTACCGGAGCAAAGTTATGCTTTGCCTGTCCGATGGCACTAAGAACCGCATCGTTATTTGAAAAGCTTGGCTCCATCTCTTCTATCTCTACACCGGACTTACTTGTAAGACCGAACATAGCACCGTATTTTTTAAGCCTTGCAAGTCCTAAATCATCCTCGTATCTGTGATTATTGATGGCAAGTCTGTAACCAACTGTAAAGAAGAAATAGTTACAGGATACATCAAGAGCTGTCGGAATATCTATGGAACCATGTGTAAGTCTGCTGTCTCGGTATATCCAGCACATAGGCTTTGTATAAACTTCTTCGAACTGACCTTCGTCAGTGATATATTCGTCAAGTCCCAGTACTCCCTCAGATACACCGGCAATGGCTGAAATAGGCTTAAATGTAGAACCAGGCGCCAGCTTCATCATTGTAGCTCTGTTATAAAGCGGATTTGTACCATCTTCAAGAAGTCTTTCGTAATAATCCGGATCAACGGTATTGGTCAGATAATTGTTATCGTAACTTGGATAGCTGACCATGGCCCTTACTTCACCGGTATTTATATCAGTAACGACTACTGCTCCCGAGCAAGGTGTAAGTCCCAGCATGGCAGGAGTTATATCAAGATTCTGGATCTTTCTTGTCATGAATTCATATGGAGATATAGTACCGGACTGAATAAGGTCATACTCCACATCGGCATTTGGTGAAAGAACCTTCTGATCATAGAGAAGATTTACAACAGTATGTGCAGATATCTCTCCCTGACGCACCATGTTCTTGATAACACGGTTGTTGAAATCCGTGTCGGTCTTAAGGTACTTGATTATATAGTCGATGAGCATGTCATACATCTCATCTGAATCATAATACTTACCGGTCTTCTCTATAGAAGTAATATCAATTGCCTTTTCCTTTATCAGGAAATGTAAGAAATCCTGAAGTGAAGTCTGGTCTGTTATATAGTCCAGGAATTCTTCGGAATTATGACTGAAGGCAGTTGAATCATATATACCGTTGCTTGCAAGCATCTCACATATATACTCGCAGTAATCCTTATATTCAGGGTCAAGGTATTTAAGCTCAACGGGATTATCCGTAAGAAGTGAATCCATTGTGGAAAGCGTTACACCCAGCTTATCATTGAAATCTTTATAAGTCTGCTTCTCCAGTTCAGTGGCATCACTTCGGTTCATCTTATTTATCTTTATAAGATTGTTAGTGAAAAATGCGGAATAAACGTCAGTTATCGGAATCATCTTCTGTGTGGTTCCGTCCGGAGAATAAGCCACATTCTGTATCTTTGAAAGAAGGATTGAAGCAAGCTCCTTCTCAAGCATGTCATAGCAGTATTTCTGCAGGTCACTGTCTATAGTGAGATAGACATCATTTCCCGCAATTGAAGCGGTATCCTTTGTAACCTCCAGAACCTTACCAAGATTATCTACATAAAGAGTCTGCTCACCGTCTGTACCGTGAAGCTCTTTTTCATATACTCTTTCTATACCCAGCTTCCCTACAACGTCGTTACTGTCATACTTATCTTCGCCCAGCTCGTTATTAAGTGAATCAATATCATCCTGGGAAGCGCGGCCCACATAGCCGATTATATGTGCAAAATATTTTGCATCATTATATACACGACTGGAGGTAACCTGAATATCCATACCAAGAAGATTATCCTTGTTCTCGGTAATGGCTGCTCGGGACTTATCTGAGATGTCGTGGGCAACTTCAACAGGAACATACTGCTGATAACGGTTCAGCCACAGATTATATCTGCAGCAGAGAATCTTGTAAGCAGTTTCCTCATCGTACTCATTTCCTATCTCAAAAAGCTTCATGAGATACTTAGCGCTTTCCTCTGCAGTTGCCTTCTCCTGCTCAGGCTTAAGGTCATCCACAGTATCTACGGCATAAACATCCTTAAGGAAGTATCTCAGAGTCTCGCCGTCTATATTGTAATAATATCTTCCGTCTCTGTATCTGATATTCATGGTGGCATCAAGATCGTCACCATTCTGTTTTAAGATATTCAGAGTATTATTAATAATTCTGTTCTTAAGCTTACTCTCGGACAAACCCAGTTCCTTTGCTGTTTCAGGAAGCAGTGTGCTGTTACCGAATGTAAGTGTATAGGATATATTGTTATAAGCGAGAAGTTTACCGTTTACATCGTATATATTTCCCCTGATGGAACTTACTGTAAGGGTTTTCTCGGACTTAACTTCAAAGCTCTTGGTATAATCCTCACCCTGTTCTATCTGAATAGTAAAAAGTCTGTTTATAAGAAGAATAAAAAGCACGATAAGAAGCAGAGTAATTGGAAATACTCTGCTCTTCACATAATCAGCTATTAACTCTTTTAAGGAAATAAATATATCTTTAAGTACCTTAAACAGCCTCATTATCCTTAACCTTCTTCTTAAGTGACTTATTTATCAATACATATAATCTGTAAACAATTATTGTAGCTATAACCGTAAAAAGAATCTGCGGCAGAAATACATTTACGAAATAAAACATAAGATTCGTCTTGTTTCTGAGCAGAAAATAAAATATATACTGTACAAAACAGAATACAAAATCATCGACTATTATAATGAAAAGAGGCAGCATAATATCCTCCATAAGGAAATCCTTATGGAAATAGCCATTTAAGAAACCGATGATCATGAACAAAAGCATATAAGGTCCAAGAAGGCTTCCGTAATATACATCATAAAGGAAACCACAACAAAGACCTGTAAGCATACCTTCCCTTCGGCCTCTCATGATTCCGAAGGACATGGTCAGGATCAGCATAAGATTCGGAGCCATACCATTTATACTGTATATGGACAGTACGGTGCTCTGAAGCAGAAATGAAATTGTAATCAGAAAAAATATAGTTAATATGCGTCGCATTAATAATTTACTTCCTGTTTACGATCAATAATTACAAGAACATCCTTTATGTCATTGAAATTAACTGTCGGTATAACCTCTGCTGTCTGCGTAAGGTTATTTGTATCGTAGGATACACTGGATACATAGCCTATAGTCAGTCCATACATATATCTGTCAGAAACACTTGAAGAAATAACCTTGTCTCCTACACTTATGATTGCATTTTTATCTATATCAGAAGCCACAAGATAGCCTTCCTTCATAGTCTGAAGAGAACCCTTTACATTACACAGAACGCCCGCAGCACCAATCTCGCCGGTTACATTTGCCCTGTCATCTATTATGGCTCTGACCTTTGCATAATTATCATAGGATTCAACGACAATTCCAAGCAGACCGTCATCAGACAGTACATTACAGCCCTCATAAACCTTGTCATTAAGTCCTTTATTAATATAGAACTCATTGAAGAATCCTGAAGAATCAACGGAGAAAACTCTTGCCGCTGTCTTGTTGTATTCAGGATACAGCTCATCTAAGTCATAAAGATTACGAAGTTCCTGAAGTTCAGCAAGCTCAGCTTCCTTACGGCTTATATCATTCTTAAGGTTAGTAACCTCAGTCTCAAGCTTCTTGTTCTCTGCCTTTAATTCCTTTACATCTCCGAATACCTGGAATCTCTCTTCTACCTTATCGCCTATCTTATTAACGCCCTGCTGGAGCGGAACAACATACTTTCCAATGGCAGCCTTAACAGGCTTAGTCTGATCAGGAAAGAATCCTGACACAATAATAAGCGCTATACAGATAACCGCAAGTGTAAAAAACAGATATTTCGGACTGATATCCTTCTTATAATTAAATCTGAACTTCATCTATAAATTTTCCTCAAATATGTGACACTTTTTTATCAGATGAAAAACTGTCATCTTTTTTAATCTGATTTTTTGATATATCCTTCTTCCAGCATACTCACGTAGCGTTTGTCGCCGATTATGATGTGGTCCAGGAGCGGTATGCCCAGGCTGTTACCCAGCTCCATAATCTGCGTAGTTATCATCACGTCCTGCATACTGGGGGTTGGATCACCCGATGGATGATTGTGTATCAGAATCATGCTGGTGGCTTCATATCTCACAGTTTCTTTGAAAAGCTCTCTGGGTGACATGATGCTTCTGTCAATACTTCCTTCAGAAAGAAGTGTCTTATGGAGCATTCCATGGGAGGTTGAAAGAAAAAGCGCATAAACTCTTTCCTTGGTCAGGTATCTGACCTCTTCCATAAAATAATCAGCAACAGACTCTGATGAATTAAATACTACTCTTTCTTCTGTTTCCTGAGAAGCCATTCTTCTGGATATCTCAGTCAGTGCAAGCAGCTGTGCTGCCTTTACATTTCCCACACCGCTTATTTTGATAAGGTCGGTGTAGTCCTGATAATTAAGACCTCTCAGCCCTTTATAAGCTTTTCCTGAATTCAGGATTAGCTGTGAAAGGGTTATAACATTCATGTCCTTTGTGCCTGTTCTAAGTATGCAAGCAAGTAGTTCGGCGTCGGACAGTGTTCCTGGTCCGTACTTGATCAGCTTCTCAACAGGCTTTTCATGTTCTGCCATATCGGCAATCATCATATTCTTCATTTTATATCCTCCTGCCCGCCAAGACTCTTCGGATGATATAAAATGTAATCTCTGGCTATGTTATGTAGACCAAATAATTATTATAGCATATATTTACATTCTTGTCACTTACTTATAAATTAAAGTTATCTTTCATCTTTTCCAGTGTAAGCATGATGGCATACTTAGCGTGAGGATATGTGATTCCTCCCTGGAAATATACAGCATATGGTTCCTTCATCGGAGCATCAGCTGAAAGCTCAATTGAAGCACCGGAGACAAATGTACCGGCTGCCATTATTACATCATCATCGTAGCCGGGCATAGCCCATGGTACAGGTTTAACAAAGCTGTCTATCGGAGCGCCGTTCTGTATTCCTTCACAGAAAGCCTGAACCAGTTCAGGCTTGCCGAAAACAATTGATTCGATGATATCATGTCTTTCTTCAGATGCTTTTGGAATAACCTCAAAGCCCAGCTTCTCATATATACTTGAAGCAAATATAGCAGCCTTAACTGCAGCAGCTGTTACTGTAGGTGCAAGGAAAAGTCCCTGAGTAAATTGAGCTGTAATACCGAGAGATGCGCCGACTTCCTTTCCTATTCCCGGAGTAATAAGGCGTGCGGCTGCATTTTCTATGCACTGCTTGGTTCCGCAGATATAACCACCGATTGGAGCTATTCCGCCTCCCGGATTCTTTATAAGGGAACCAACAACCATATCAGCACCTACATCAGAAGGCTCTTTTGTCTCAACAAATTCGCCGTAGCAGTTATCAACCATTATGATAACCTCAGGCTTAATACCTCTGATAAAACTGATAACTTCTCCTATCTGATCAACTGAAAGAGATGGTCTGGTATCATAGCCTTTGGAACGCTGTATCTCAATAAGTTTTGTTCTTTCATTTATAGCAGCTTTGATTCCATCAAAATCCCAGGAACCGTCAGGCAGAAGATCCACCTGATTATAGGTGATTCCGTATTCTGCAAGGCAGCCCTTTTCAGGTCTTACGCCGATTACGCCCTGAAGTGTATCATATACAGAACCGGCAACACTTAAGATCTCATCACCGGGTCTTGTATTTCCGGCAAGAGCAATTGTAAGCGCATGTGTGCCGCAGGTTATCTGCTGACGTACCAGAGCATCTTCGGTATGGAATACATTTGCGTACACCTGCTCGAGTGTATCACGTCCTGCATCATTATAGCCGTAGCCTGTAGTTCCTCTCAGATGATGCTCTGCAAAGCCTGCCTGCTGCATGGCGCGAAGCACCTTTATCTGATTGTACTCAGCGATTTTGTCAATTTTAGCGAATCGATCTTTGAGTCCTGCTTCAATCTCATTACAGAAATCGAAAACCTTCTCTGATATGCCGTTCTCTGTATAATAACTTCTTAAATCATCCATTTATTATCTTATTATCTCTCTTTCTTTTAATATGTTTATCATTTTATCAAGGATTTCGTCCTCGGACATCTCATCTTTATCAAGCCAGATGGTATCTTTTTCCCTTCTGAACCAGGTGAGCTGTCTTTTTGCAAAATGCCTTGTATTAAGCTTTATTTTTTCGAAGGCAGCTTCCAAGTAAGTCTCTAATACATTTGTGGAATAAGCAGTTTCGGATATGCCATGATTATCAAATGCCTCGATAAGCTCTTTATAACCTATTGCCTGCATTGAAGTATAGTTTAAATCGTAGCCTTTATTATAAAGTGCTTTGACTTCAGCCACCAATCCGCTGTCCTTCATGATATCCACTCTTCTGTTTATTCTGTCATAAAGCTTTTGTCTATCCATATTCAGAACGAAGTAGGCGCTGTTATAGGCTGATTCCTTAACACGCTGTTCCTTGTTATGTTCGGAAATGGGTTTCTTATATAAATGATAGAACTCAAGAGCTCTTATAACCTTACGGACATTATTCATATGTATTGACTCAGCAGATTCGGGATCCACTGATTTAAGCTCTTCATAAAGTCTTTCGGGTACGCCTTCTTCCTGAGAAATAGCTTCCAAGCTTTCTCTGTAGGAATGATCTGATTCATTCAAATTATTATATTCGTTATCAGAAGTACCATCTAATGGCTCTTTTGAATCAAAATCAATATCATAAAGCAGTGCCTGTATATAGAAGCCTGTTCCACCAACTACAATTGGTATGTGCCCTCTTTCGATTATCTCTGCCGCCTTTTCT
This sequence comes from Eubacterium sp., assembly GCA_017519155.1. Classification (GTDB taxonomy): domain Bacteria; phylum Bacillota; class Clostridia; order Lachnospirales; family Lachnospiraceae; genus Eubacterium_Q. The sequence continues at coordinate 2,037 of JAFWSY010000010.1, read as the reverse complement.
TTGGCGAGATTCTTAAATACCGTTACATCAAAGGGATAATCAGGTTCAAATACATCTATCAGATGATGAGGAACTCCTTGCATCTCTTCCGGAGTTATCTTGGCACTTCCTATATCAAGCCCTTTATAAACCTGCGCTGAGTCAGCGGAAATAATCTCTCCGTTGATTTTTTTTGCAAGATTAATAGACAGGTCCGTCTTACCTGCTGCAGTCGGCCCTGTCAGTATTACAAGAGGTGGTTTAGTTGTACGAGTAATTGATTTATCCAATCTATTTTCCTTTTAAACTATTCGTTTAAACTTCTTATCAAGTTCTTCCTTGGTCATCTTGATGATGGTAGGTCTTCCGTGAGGACAGGTATAAGGATTATCAAGCTTCATAAGTCTGTCCATAAGTGTCTGAACTTCTTCAACTGTAATCTTCTGATTTCCTTTTACAGCAGCTTTACAGCCCATGGTCGCAAGCTTTCTGACAAATATATCCTCTGTAAGTCCTGTAATTTCATCAGCGAGATATGCTGCAAGCTCCATGAAAACTTCTCTGGAACCAAGTCCCAGAAGATTTGCCGGAACAGCGGATATCTTTACCTCATTTCCTCCGAAGTCCTCTATCTCAAATCCGGATTTTCTCATGTATTCTATATTCTCAAGAACAGCCTGTTTCTCTCTGCCGGAAAGTGAGAATACTTCCGGTGGAAATATATTCTGAGAATGAATAGTTCTTTCCTTGAATTCCTTCAGGAAGGTCTCATAATTAACCTTTTCATGAGCAGCATGCTGATCCATTAAGTAAAGACAGTCTTCATACTCTGTTATCCAATAAGTATCAAATGCAAGTCCGATGATACGATGTTTTGGAAGAGCCTCTTCAGAAAGATATCTGGTTTCGGTGAGTTCTTCCTGGACGTAGGTTTCCTTTGTATTTTGTACGTAGGTTTCTGACTTATCTGATTCAATGCTTTCAGACATCTTATCACGGTATGACTTAGGCAGCAGGCTTTCAAGAATTGAAAAGCTGTTACCGAAAGTACTTGAAGATGCTTTGGAGTTGTTATCAAAATTATTTGTTTTTGCCGGTTGAGACTTTGCGTTAAATTCAGCCGTTTCTCTGACTACACTAGTTGCATTATTAAATGTATTATAATTTGTTTTGTTATCGGACTTATCCTCGACCTTAACAGTTGGTTTAAATGCAGGCTGTGAATCTATAGCGCTCTTTACATTTTCTGTCACAGATGCTTTCTCTCTTGCTACTGTTTCCTGAGGAGTAAATATTGTCTGCTTGTTATTATAATTCTCTGCAGTATCAGGTATGAATTCCTTTTCAGTAAGTGCATCCTGAACTGCATGGAATACTGCGCTGAAAAGTGCCTTCTCATTATCAAATCTGAATTCTCTCTTAGCAGGATGTACATTTACATCCACCATATATGTTGGCACATCAATAAAAAGCGCCGTAAACGGGAACTTATGCTGCATGATATGAGTCTTATAGGCTTCCTCAATAGCTCTGGAAACCACAGGACTCTTTATATATCTCTTATTTACAAAATAATTCTCGAAGCTTCTGTTTCCCTTGGAAATGTATGGCTTACCGATATATCCTGTAATCTTTATTTTTTCTGAATCATCTGAAGCAGAACCATTATCAGAACCAAAATTAGAACCGGTATTTATTGTATCAGAATCAGTATCATCATTTTTTGATTCATATACTCTCTGCCCTGTTTCTATATCATAGATATAATTGGTTTCTAAAAGTCCCTTTGTTATATCCTTACCAAACAGAGAAAATATAGTTTCTTTTAGACGACCGTCACCCTGAGTATCAACGATTATCTTACCGCCGGATATAAGCTTAATTGCCACCTCCGGATTAGCAAGAGCTATATGGGATATAAGGTCGTTTATATAAGAGCCTTCGGTCATATTTGACTTAAGGAATTTCTTTCTTGCAGGTGTATTAAAGAAAAGATTCTTACTGATTATAGTGGTACCGTCAGGAGTTCCGACCTCTTTAAACTGAAGCTCCTTGCCG